>NZ_PSWE01000070.1:0-938 GCF_002932195.1 Rathayibacter sp. AY1C4
CCCTCGCTAACCCCATCGGCATCGTCAACGCCTACAAAATCGACAGCACCATAAACACCCGATCTACCAGCAGCACCACCGCCGCACCCATCATCCAACCGCCCTACGGGACCGGATGCCCCGTCTACACCCCGATCGAGAACGATTGACCGACACCCGCGACCTCGCCGACGTCGTGGGGTGGATGCGCCGCCACTACTCCACCCCGTACGACGTCATCGCGGCTACCGCAACCCACAGCTCAAACGGATGGAGCGTTGACACAACCATTCGAGCTACACCCACCTCCACTGACGAGGTAGTGAATCTCGACCAGTGGGACCCTGCCGCAATCGATTCCCTGACCACCGGAGGCGACCTTGCAGTCGAAGCCTTCGCGCTAATCTTGCACGCCAACCTCATCGAATGGTGGGATACGGAACGACCGAAAACGTCGACGCGATACTGAACCACTAAACAATGTGACGAATCAAGCATAAGATCCGAGCAGACACCCCCTGCGAGGCGACGGACGGAAAGCAGCTGATTGCTCCGTTGAGCGGCTCTTCACCGGCACGCCGACAGCATCACGGGCCGCCGACCGACTCGACCCTTCCCTCGGCAGCTCCCAGAACCGCGCCACCCCGGGCACGCTGCTTCAACTTCGATCCCATCGCCAACACTCCGACTCACGGTGGTATTGCAACGACCGGCTGAACCCAAGTCCCCCTAACGGACACCTCCGGAGTAGATGAGGACAGCCGCTCCGGCGTCGAGGAGCCTCTCCGGCCCCTGTTCGATGCGCGAGGATTTGGACATGCGTACCGATAGGGAATCGCTCTCCGCGTCGAGCGGGAGCCTCGCGCCCGCAGCGCGAGGCTCCTCTGACCCGGCCCGGCTCGAACGGGCTGCCACCCTCACCGTGCTGCGGGCAGGACACCCCCTTACTGGATTAGGGG
>NZ_PSWE01000071.1:0-886 GCF_002932195.1 Rathayibacter sp. AY1C4
GCGACTGCCGCAGCTGCACGGCGGGCGCGTCCTGGTCGACGTCGCGCGGGGTCGGTCTCTCGGTGGTCATTCGTCCTTCTCGGGGTAGGGCTGGGGTCATCGTACGGGTCGCCCTCGGGGGTCCCGGCCTGTCACCCGGACAGGGGGTGAAAGAACGATTGCAATGTATCTTTGCCATCAAGTAACTTAGCGGTCAATCGAGTTCGGCGGAACACCAGCCGGACCCTCCCCCTTCAGCATCAGCCCGCCCCACCCGATCAGGAGTCCTGCCATGTCGACCCACACCGCCAAGTCCAAGCGCGTCCGCTTCGCTCCCCTCGCCATCGCGACGAGCATCGCCGCCGCCGCTCTCCTCTCCGTTTCGATGTCCGGCACCCTGTCCGGCTTCGTCGCGAGCATCTCCAACACCGGCAACACCGCCGCCTCCGGCTCGCTCGTCATGGAGGAGAAGTCGACCGGCGCCAGCCCCATCACCTGCCTCAGCACCGACGGCGGCTCGATCAGCACCAACACCGCGACCTGCGCGACCATCAACAAGTTCGGCGGATCGACCACGATGGTCCCCGGCCAGACCGTCACCACCGCGATCACGCTGAAGAACACCGGCACCGTCGCCGCCAACACCTTCACGCTGACTCCCGGCGCCACCTGCTCGCAGAGCAACAACGTCGCGGCCGGCGCCTCCGGCTCCGCCACCGACTTCTGCGGCAAGCTCAACGTCGTGATCACCTCCGGCGGGACCACCGTCTTCACGGGCACCGCCGCGACCCTCGCCGGCTCCGCCGTCAAGACCCTCAACACCGCCCCGGTCACCCCCGGCACCTCCACCCCCTTCTCCATCGCCGTGACCCTCGACTCGTCGGCCACCAACGCCTACCAGGGCCTG
>NZ_PSWE01000072.1:0-763 GCF_002932195.1 Rathayibacter sp. AY1C4
CGCTGACCCCCCAAGACCCGAGCAGCCGTCCGCGCGGGAACCCGGCTCTCGGCACGCCGCTCCGCGGCCACTCGACCAGAAGGGGCGGACGACGGACGCCCTCCCACCGCACGGTAGACACATCGCGCCCTGGAAATGGGAGTCTTGATACGCCGCTCTGCGGCTACTCGACCAGCAGGAGGAGGGAGCGCCCTCTCACCGCAAGGTGGAGGGCGCGTCCGAGAATCGCGTGGCAGCGATTCGAGGCAGCCCGACGGAATACGCTCTGCGGAACGCACCCCGTCGGGAGGCCGACCGCGCTGAGCCGCGCAGGGAGCGGCTCAGAGTCGAGCTCAGCCCAGCGCTCGCTCGATCTTCTCCGTGATCTCGTTCTGGTCGAGGTAGTTGTCGATGACGACGACCTCGGCGAAGGTGCGGCCGATGCGGTCGACGAGCTCGCCGGAGGTGAGGATGACCTGCGCGTCGGCGGCGAGCGCGTCGACGGAGGCCAGGTCGGAGGCGATCACCTCGGCCTCGAGGTCGAGGGTCTCGAGGGCGCGCTCGGCGCCGAGCTTGAGGATGGCGGAGGTGCCGATTCCGGCGCCGCAGAGGGTGACGATCTTCATGCGCTTCTTCCGTGGTGCGGGTGGTGCGGGGTGCTGTCGGTGAGGACGGCGTTGATGCTGCGGAGGGTGCGGGCGGCGGCGAGGGCGCCGACCGCGTCCGGACGGCTGAGCACGTCGGCGAGCCCGGAGACGAAGCCGACGTGCCCGTGCGCCTGGGT
>NZ_PSWE01000073.1:0-729 GCF_002932195.1 Rathayibacter sp. AY1C4
GCGAGGGCGCGGAGGCGTCGCATCGTGCCTCCCTCCGCTCGCCGTCAGTCTGGCGCCCCGGACCCCTCTCCGCGAGCGGGCGCTCCGCCTCCCCAGCTCGATCGATGCGTCACGAACGGTCGCCACGGCGGTCGGATGACGACCGTTCGTGACGCATCGCCGGAGCGACGGGGGTGAGGACCCGGGGACGCGCACCCATCCGGGTGTGCGTCCGCTCCGAAGAGAGGCGGGGATTTCAGGAGGAGACAGATGGCACGCGGCAGATGGCACGTCGGCACGATCGTCGCGCGAGTGCGCGCATGCGCAGCGATCGGGGCCTCCGGGCTCGACGCGGTGGAGAGGGCGGAGCGCCGGGCCGAGGTCCTGCGCATCGCCGGAGGAGTCGACTCCGGCCGTCTCGGCGACGACCAGGCGATCGCGGCGTTCGGCCGGATCGTCGACGGCCTGCAGAGCGACCTGCCCGGCTCGGCGCTCGGCGTCTAGCCCGCGAGGCCGGCGTCCCGGTACCCGCCCGGAGCGGACACCCGCCGAGCCGACATTCCGAGCCTCCGCGCGGCGCTGAGACCCGCCAAGCGAGCGTGCCGACGGCACACTGGGCGCGAAGACCCGCCAGCCCGGCACCCCGAGCGCCAGCCCGGCACCCCGAGCGCCCGCGCGCCGCGGAGCCCCGCTACCCCAGCGTCCCGAGCGCGATCCGCGGCAGCAGCCGCTGGATCGCGACGGCCGCCG
>NZ_PSWE01000074.1:0-642 GCF_002932195.1 Rathayibacter sp. AY1C4
GGGTCGCGTTCGCCTAGCGCGATCCGCTGGGACGCGGATCGTGCGTTCGGCGGTGCGGGGGCGCGCCGGGAGGGCGGCTCGTCGCCGGCGAGACGGGCGCGGAAGGCTCGGTGCTCGGGCCGAGACGGGCGCGGACCGGCTCTCGAATAGACTGGCCCCTGCCATCAGCGGCGCCCTCGGGGGCCGCACGCAACGAGATTTCCGAGGGAGCACCGTGTCCGGGCATTCCAAGTGGGCCACGACCAAGCACCAGAAGGCGATCAAGGACTCGCGCCGCGCGAAGTCCTTCGCCAAGCTGATCAAGAACATCGAGGTGGCCGCCAAGATCGGCGGCGCCGACCTCTCCGGCAACCCGACGCTCGTCGACGCCGTGCAGAAGGCGAAGAAGACCTCGGTGCCGAACGACAACATCGACCGCGCGATCAAGCGGGGTGCCGGCCTCACCGGCGAGGTCATCGACTACACGACGATCATGTACGAGGCCTACGGCCCCAACGGCATCGCCCTGCTCGTCGAGTGCCTCACCGACAACAAGAACCGCGCCGCGGCGGACGTCCGCACCGCGATGACCCGCAACGGCGGCACCATGGCCGACCCGGGCAGCGTCGCGTACAACTTCGCGCGCAAGGGCGTCATCTCCGT
>NZ_PSWE01000008.1:0-126064 GCF_002932195.1 Rathayibacter sp. AY1C4
CCGCGCACGACCGGCTCGACGCGACCCTCCTCCGCACCGCCCTCATCTGGACGACGACCGCTCTGCTGGCCGTCCTGGTCGCGGCGGCGCTCCTGTTCCACGCGTCCGGCGGACGCTGGTTCATCGTGCAGACGCCCTCCATGGGTACGGCCGCCCCCGTCGGCACCCTCGTCCTCACCGAGCCGACGGCCCTCGAGGACGTCCGGGTCGGCGACGCGGTCAGCTTCCACCCCACCACCACGCCCGACGAGACCTACACCCACCGGGTCGTCGAGATCGCGGACGACGGCACGCTCCGCACCCAGGGCGACATCAACGGTGCCGTCGATCCGTGGGCCACCGGCCAGGACCAGCTCATCGGAGTCGTCACCACGGCGCTGCCGGTGCTCGGCTGGCTCGTGCGCGGCCTGCCGCTGCTGATCATCGGCGCCGTCCTCGTGCAGCTGCTCACCCGCTTCATCGCCTCGCCCACCCAGCGGGCGTCGATGCGGATCCTCGGCCTCTCGCTCGTCGCGTCCGTCACCGTCTTCGTGCTCCGCCCGCTGGTCGGCATCGTCGTCCTCGAGGCCACCGTGGACAGCGGCACGACGAACGCCACGCTCGTCTCGACAGGCGTCCTCCCCATCCGCGTGAGCGCCGAGGGTGCCGACCCCGTGGACCTGGTCTCCGGACAGGTCGGCCGCCTGCAGATCCCGGCGCACGACGGAGACGCCTACGCCCTCTCCTCCGCTCTGCACCTGCCGTTCTGGGGCTGGGTCCTCTTCGTCCTGCTCTGCGCGATCCCGGTGCTCTACACGGTCTTCGTCGGTCTCCCCGGCGAGCCGGAGCGGACCGCCGAGCGCGGCCGCCGCGCCGCCCGCGAGGAGGAGACGGCATGAGCCGGCACCGCCTCTCCGCCGCCTCGCCGGCCGCGCGGCTGCGTACCCTCCTCGCCCGCCCGAGGTCTGTCGTCGCCGCCCTCGCCGCCGCCGCCCTGGCCGCCGTGCTGCTCACCGCCCCTGCCACCTCCGGCGCGTACACCGCCTCGATCCTGAACTCGACCAACACGGTCGGCAGCGCCGCCGCGTTCTTCACCTGCGACGGCGCCCTCGCCGCCGACCGCGGGGCCGCGCTCTTCGCCTACACGCTCGCGCAGCCGAGCGGATCGACGACCGCGCCCGACACGGACTCCGGCCAGTACCCGGGCACCTACCGCTCCACCAGCCTCTTCCCGACCGCGATGGTCAGCTCCGCAGCGACGCCCAAGGCCTGCCCGCGCGACGCGGGCGGCTCGTGGACGCCGAACGGCACCAACCAGTACCTGAGCACGCCGCTGGAGATCAGGAACCCCGGCACCTTCAGCACCGAGATCTGGTTCAAGACCACGAACGCCGGCGGCAAGCTCTTCAGCTTCAGCGCGGGCGCCACCGCTCCCGGCGGCCAGTACGACCGCCACACCTACATCGGTGCCGACGGCAAGCTCGTCTTCGGCGTCTACAACGGCGCCGCGCAGACCATCACGAGCACCCGAGCCGTCAACGACGGGCTCTGGCACCACGTCGTCTCCACGCTCTCGCCGACGGCGGGCATCGCGCTCTGGGTCGACGGCGTGAAGGTCGCCTCGAACAGCACGTACCGCACGGCCGAGAACACGACGGGCACCTGGAAGATCGGATACGACAGCCTGGGCGGCCAGTGGCCGAACGTCGGCTCCTCGTACTTCGGCGGGAGCCTGCGCTACGCCGCGGTGTACTCGACGGTCCTCACGCCGGAGCAGATCCAGACGCACTACGCGGCAGGACGCTGAGCGAACGGCCCGGTCGGCGGCGCCTCCGCAGCCCTAGGGTGAGCGGATGAGCACCCCCGCCCTCTCGCGCCGCGCCCTCTTCCACCAGCGGTTCCTCGTGGAGGAGCGCGTGATGGCCCCGGAGGCGCGCCGCGGCCTCGACCGGGCCGGCTTCGGCCTCATCGGCGTCGGCGTCGTCCTCTTCGCGGCCTTCACCGCGCAGGTCGCGAGCGGCACCGGCCTCACCGTCCTCGATCCGGTCGTCGCCGAGTGGTTCCGCGAGAAGCGCTCCGCCGAGGGCACGGTCGTGATGGACGCGCTCGCCACCGTCTTCGGGCCGGTCTACCTGCCGGTCATCATCCTGGCGGTGCTCGTGCTCTGGTTCGTCCTCGCCCGGCACCTCTGGCGGCCGATCCTCCTGGCCGGCGGCATGCTCGTCGGGATGCTCAGCGTGCAGCTGGCCGCTCACCTCGTGATGCGGATGCGCCCGCCGGTCGAGTACATGCTGCTCGGGCCCGACGGCACGTTCTCGTTCCCCTCCGGCCACGTCACCGGCGTGAGCGACTTCTTCCTGATCACCACGTTCCTCCTCGCCTCCCGCCGCTCCTCCCGGAGCTGGATGATCGGGGGCTTCGCGCTCTCGCTCGGGATGATCGCCGGCCAGATCGTCGCCCGGCTCTACCTCGGCTACCACTGGCTGACCGACACGCTCGCCTCGGTGTCGCTCGCCCTGATCGTGCTCGGCTCGGTGATCGTGATCGACACCCGCCGGACCGCGGTCGTGCGGGGCCACGCGGACTGACCGGCGCGGCGCCTCCCTCTGCGGCGAGGAGCCGACCGCGGGAGCAGGCCCTGTCGTCAGCCCCGGTCGGCCGGATCCTCCTCGGTGACGATCGGCAGCGGCTCCGTCACGCCGATCGTGCTGACGATCGGGACGATCCCGGTGCGGGTGAACGGCTCCTCCGCGGGAGCCGCCGGCTCGTCGGGCAGCGGCGCGGGGTCGACCGCGGCCGGCGCCGACGGGTCGGACGCCGGGAGGCCGGGTCCGCTGCCCGGCGCCGTGGCGTCCTGCCCTGCGTCCGTCTGCCCCGCTTCTGCGCCGTCGGGGTAGAGGACGTCGGCGGCGAGGGCCTGCTCGATCCCGCGGTCCCGGCGGGTCCGGGCGCGGACCGGCGCCACCGCCCGCACGATCGGGGTGCGCAGGCGACGGTAGGCGATCCGGCCGAGCGTGACTCCGCCGGCGAGGCCCAGCGCGATCATGCCCGCCTGGAGCAGGAGCTCGATCCCGGCGCTCGGGCCGGCGTTCGAGGTGAGACCGAGGACGCCGCGGTAGAGGGTGAGGCCGGGCAGGAGGGGGACGATCGCGCACGCGGTCGTCACCACGGCGGGCACCCGCATCCGCTCGGCCAGCATCTCGCCGAGCAGGCCGATCGCCAGCGCCGGGAGGGCGTTGGCCATGAGCGGCGCGAAGCCCGAGGTGGTCAAGGAGTCGGAGACGAGGAACGCGCCGGCTCCGGTGAGGGCGGCGATGAGCGCGGGCCGCGGCGGGGTGTGCGACGAGAGCGCCCAGGCGCCGGCCGCGACCCCGGCACCGAGCACCTGCACAGCGGCAGGCCAGGGGCGGGCGTAGGAGTCGACCAGCACCAGCTCGACCCCGAGCGAGCGCGCGCCGTCGAGCACCACGGCGATCCCGACGACGATGCCCAGCGTCAGCAGCCCGACCTCGAGCAGTCGGCCGCCCGCGGTGATCGGGAACCCGTTGATCGCGTCGTCCGCCGCTCCCACGAACGAGAGCCCGGCGAGGAGCACGACCACCCCCGACGCGACGACGAGCGCGGGCGGCAGCACCGCCAGCTCGACGGGCAGACGCGGCACGACCGCGAGCAGCACCACCGCCACTCCGGTCGCCAGCGCGGCGCCCGCGATCTGCTGGAAGAAGGCGGGCAGGCCCCAGCGGGCGAGCAGCTGGTTGACCAGGTCGATCGCGGCGGCCGTCGCGGCGGCGAGGAGCACGACGAGGGGTCCGCCCCCGAGCAGGAGCGCGACGCCCGCGGCCATCAGCGCGAGCGTGAGGGTGACGACTCCGCGGCGGTAGCGGTGCGGCTGGACGAGGATCGCGTCGAGCCGGTCGTGCGCGGCCTCGAACTGGTGCCGGGCCTCCTCGCGGGCCTCGGCGGAATCGACGGCGTCGGCGACCCGCACCTCCGGCGAGCCCTCGGTGATGGCGGTGACGAGCGCCGTCACGCGAGCGAGCCGCTCGTAGTCGGCGCTGCGGGAGGGGACGACGCGCAGCACGCTCACGCTGGGGGAGTCGTCGCCTCCGTCGTGCACGACAAGGATCGACGTGAAGGTGAGGTCGACCTGGCACTCGATGCCGTACGCGCGGCACACCCGCTGGATCGTCTCGGTCACCTCGGCGGCCGCGGACCCCAGCGAGAGCAGCGTCTCGCCCAGCCGCACGGCCAGCTCGAGCACCCCGCGGACCGTCTGCTCGGCGAGGAGCGCCCGCTGCGCTCGACGGCTCACCGGGGCCGCGGGCCGCTGCCCACCGAGCTTGCCGACGACCTGCTGCAGAAGACGAGGAGAGCGCACCGTCCAGGGTAGGCACGCGGGGGCCGGTCCGGGGACGGGTTGCGCCGGCGGCTTCTGCGCGGATGCCCGGGCAGCAGCCCTCAGAAGCAGGCGAGCACCCGGGTCGTCAGCCAGAGGGCGGCCTCGAGCTCGGTGTGCAGCTCCCGGCCGAGGGCGAGCCAGCGCTCCTCCGCCTCGGCGCTCCTCCAGCCCTCGAACACGTCGCATCCGGCGGCCCAGAGCTCCTGCCAGCGGAGCAGCGGTCCGTGCAGGGCCTCCGGGACGCCGATCGCACCCGGGTCGTCGACCGGGCCGTCGACCGCCCAGAGCGGATACTCCGCGCCGTGGTCCGGGTACAGGCGGAGGTCGGCGAGCCGCCCCTCCCGATCGGCCCGCGCGCGGGCGAGGGTGTCCTCCTCCGTCGCGAACGGCGGGACGATCCACTCGATCTGCGTGACGGGATCGACGACTCGGCGTTCCACGGCTCCTCCTCCGCTCCTCGATGCGCGCACGACGGTAGCAGGGCCGTTCCGCGCCGCATCGGAGGGGGCCTGCCTACACTGGCGAGCGACTGCGTCCGCGAACGGGCGGGCGGGGCGAGGGGTGGGAGCGCATGAGGGTTCACGAGCGCGCGGTGCGGCACGGGCGGCTCCGGCGGCGGTCCGGGGTGCGGACAGTGGTGGTCGGGATCGCGGCGGTGGTCGGCGTCCTCGCTGTCAGCGCCACCTCGCTCGTGGCGATCGCGACGGTGAGCATCAGCCGGAACGTCGCCGACAACGCGGTCGATCTGGGCGTCGCTCCTCCCACCGCCGGGAACGTGCAGATGGGCGCGGTCGAGGGCGGCTTCGACGTCCTGGTGGTCGGCACCGACAACGACGCCACGCAGGGCGACTCCTTCGGCGTCCGCGACGACACGCTCAACGACGTCAACATCCTGCTCCACGTCTCGGCCGACCACCGCAGCGCGACGGTGATCAGCTTCCCGCGCGACCTGATCCTGGACCGTCCCGCGTGCACCGACCCCGAGACGGGCGTCGTCACCGAGGCGGCCGCCGGCGTCCCGCTCAACTCCGCGTTCCAGTACGGCGGGCTCGCCTGCGTCAACGACACCCTGCAGCAGTTCACCGGCCTGACGGTGCCCTACGCCGGCTGGGTGTCCTTCAACGGCGTCATCGAGATGAGCAACGCCGTCGGCGGGGTCCCGATCTGCCTCACCGGTCCGATCCTCGACACCGACTCGGGCCTGGACCTGCCCGCCGGCACCTCCACCGTCTCCGGGTCGATGGCCCTCTCGTTCCTCCGCAGCCGCCACGGCGTCGGCGACCAGAGCGACCTCAGCCGCATCTCGTCGCAGCAGCAGTACCTGGCCTCCCTGATGCGCACCGTCCGCTCGGCCGACACCCTCTCGAACATCCCCGCCCTCTACGGACTCGCGCAGGCGACCTCGTCGAACGTGCACCTGTCGACGTCGCTCACGAGCCCGGCGACGATGATCTCGCTCGCCCTCGCGCTGAAGGACGTCGACCTCTCGAAGATGGTGTTCGTGCAGTACCCGGCGCTCGACGACCCGGACTACCCGGGCAAGGTCGTGCCGAACGCCGAGGTCGGCGCCGAGCTCATGAGCCGCGTCCTCAACGACCAGCCGGTGACCCTCGCGTCCGACGCTCCGGCGGAGGAGGCGCCCGCGGCGGAGACGCCCGCGGAGGGCGGCGCGGCTCCGACGGATCCCGCTCCCGTCGCCGTCGACGCTCCGGGTCAGACCGCGGCGGAGGAGACCTGCGCGGTGCCGTCCGACTGACCCGACAGGTCTCGCGACGACGAAGGCGCCCGGGCGGTGTGCCCGGGCGCCTTCGTCGTGCGCGGTGCGCGGCCGTCTACGCGCGGCGGCGGCGGAGCACCGTCAGGGCGAGACCGCCGAGGATGCCGAAGGCGGCCAGGGCGAGCGGCGCGGTCGTCGAGACGCCGGTCGAGGCGAGGACGGGGCGGTGGCCGCCCGTCTGCGCCGCGGGTCCGGAGCCGGCCGGGTGCACTGCGGGCCCGGCGCCGGCAGGGTGCGCCGTGACGGCGGCGACCGCGGCGGAGCAGTCGGCCTCTCCGGCGATCGGGTCCTCCTCCGTCAGCGTGTAGTCGTAGGAGGTGCTCGCCACGAGACCGCTCGACGTGCCGCGGGCGATGACGCAGTAGATCTCGCTCGCCGGGTCCTGCAGAGGGTACTCGCCGAGGGAGATCAGGCTCCAGCCGAGCCCGTCGACGCCGACCTCGAGGCTCGAGCCGCCGCCCGTGAGCGTCTGGCGCGCACCCGAGGTCGAGAAGACGCCGATCGAGACGGTCTCGTCCGCGCCGAAGCCGAGGAGAGCGCCACCGCTGGTGGGCTGTCCGTCCGCCGGGGCGGGCTCGGGCGGAGCCCCCTGGGGCCAGATCCGGATCGCGGTGCGCGAGGGGACCTGCTCCAGCGACGACGTCACGGAGCGTCCGCTGGTCTCTCCCGTGGCGGTGACGGAGAAGGTGCCCAGCTGGTCCGCCATGGTGTCGGCGTCGAGCAGGACGAAGGCCTCGCCCGAGAGCGGGGTCGGCGCGGGGGGCACGAGGGCGGAGGTGCTGCCGTCGGGCGCGGTGAGCGTGACGGACACGTCCTCGCCGCGGTCGAATCCGCGGAACGAGGCGACGACGCCGTAGATCCGGAACTCTCCGACCTGGATGTCCGCACCGGCCGGGAGCACCCCGCCGTCCTCCCGGTTCTGGAAGACGACGCTCGTGTCGGGCTGCGTCACGGTCAGCTCGACGGCATCGGAGGCGACACGGGCGCCCGAGGCGTCGAGTCCCTCCGCGACGACGGAGATCGTCTCGCCGGGGAGCGGGAGGTGGGGGTCCACCGCGACGCCGTCCGCGTCGGTGGGGAGCCAGTCCTGGAGGCGGAGCTCGCCGGAGGCGGTGATCACGCTGGTGGTGACGGCCTCCTCCGAGGCGCCGTCGCGGAGCACGACGACGGCGACGGTGCCGGGCTGGAAACCGGTCCCGGACACGTCCAGGCCGCCGGCCCAGCCCTCCGCCGAGGGGATCGCGGAGAACGCCGAGCCCGCTTCGTAGGTGGTGCGGTCGAGGGCGATCGCCAGGGGCGACTGCGCGCTCTCGACGGGCGCGGTGGTCGGAGCCGGAGTGGGCGCCGGAGTCGAGGCCGGCTGCGGCGTCGCCGTGGGCTCCGGAGTCGCGGTCGGCTCCGCGGTGGGAGCCGGCTCGGCCGGTGCGGGGCTCGAGGCGGCGTCAGGGACGACCTCGGTGGCCAGGGCGACGGACGGGAACGCGAGCGCCCCCAGCAGTGCCGCAGTGGTGATGATGGTGACGCCGTGGCGTCGTCGCGCAGAACGCACGATTCCTGCTTTCTCCGAGCCGCTGATCGCGGTCGGCTTCCCCATGAGCGGGGGACGATCGCCCCCTGTGGCCGAGTGTGTCCTATGCGGAACCTCAGCCGGTGCCGGATCCTGCAACGATCCGATCACGCCGCGCGGCGCGAGGTGACGGTTCGGTCACGGCCGGGCGCGGCGATTCTGACGGGCCGGTGGTCGTCGCTCTCCGGAGGCTCCTCAGACCGGCGGCACGACCAGCAGCACCACGCCGATCGCGGCGCTCATCGCGGCGACCACGCACCAGCGCTCCGCTCGGGTTCCCGCGGGTCCGCGCGTCCGCGCCACGGCGCCGAGACCGATCGCGAGCACGGCGATGCCGACCTGCAGCGCCACGGTGGTGCGGATCAGCGTCCAGGCGTCGAAGGCGCTCGCTCCAGCCGATCCCGTGGCGAGCAGCGGCACTCCGCCGACGCCCGCCGGCACCAGCAGCAGGCCGGATCCGATCGCGAGCGCCGCGACCAGGTGGGCGAGCACGTCGTCCAGCGCGGTCCGTGGGGGCGCGCCGACCGGCCCGAGAGCGGCGGCGCCAGGCCTCATCGCGACAGTGCGGAGATGCATGGGGCGAGCGTAGGTCCGTACCGCACCGGAGCGGACCCCCTGCGGAGGCCCCTGTCCGGTGGGCATTCCGAAGGAGGATCGGCGCTGAGCGAGTAGTCGAGGGCCCCGCCCTCCGGTCGCTCGTCGACGCCGTCCGGGCGGCTCGCTTCACGCCCGTCAGTCGCTGCTCCCGGTCCAGGTCCCTTCGATCACCTGGATCAGGTCGTGCCGCTCATCGCGGCCCAGATCCGGTTCGAACTCGACGACGAGCCGGTCCGACCGGTAGACATCCCTCGTGTTGTACACCGTCGCCTGGCGCGCGAGATCGAGGGAGTGGTAGCGGTGGATCGACGCCCCGGGCCCGTCGACGCCCTCCACGCACCCACGACGATCTCCGCAGGCCTCCCTGCTCGGAGCGGCAGCGCGCTCGAGTCCGTCCAGCTCCGCGCGGGTGATGTCCCGGATCGTGATCCTCGATCTCGAGTCGTCGAGGAGGAGCCCCGCTCCGAAGACGGCGGCTCCGCCGACGACGGCCCCGACGACGAGACCCGCAGCCCCGAAGACGACGGCGGTCCGGCCGACCGTTCCCGTGGCTCTGCTCGTCGCTGTCATGGAGGTCCTCTCTTCGGCCGGCTGCTCGGGCGGACGGCGGAGTGCCATCGCATCCGGAGAACCTCCCAGCGCTCATCGGCGGAGTCAAGAGCGCACACCTCGATGGCAGGAGATGTGGCGCGATCGTCGACGCAGAGGGTGCAGCAGCAGGCTCCGCATCCGCCCGGCGCCTCCGCCTCAGGCGCCGTCTCCGGCAGGATCAGGGGATGCGCCTGCAGACCCTCACCACCGGATCCGGACCGCGACACGTCGGGCTGGTGCACGGGCTCGGTGCGTCGGCGGCGACCTGGGGGCCGTTCGTCGAGCGGCTCGGCGCGACCGGCCGTCACACCGTCACCGCCGTCGATCTGCGCGGGCACGGCGAGAGCCCGCGGGCCGAGTCGTACCGGATCGACGACATGGCCGCCGATCTGGTCGAGACGCTGCCGGCAGGGCTCCACAGCGTGGTCGGCCACTCGCTCGGCGGCGCGGTGCTGCAGCGCGCCGTCGCCGCACTCGCGCCCGGCCGGGCCGTCTACCTCGATCCCGGGTTTGCCCTGTCACTCCCGACGAGCGGCCTGGCCGGACGGCTGTTCTGGGCGGCGCCGCTCCTGTCGCTCGGCATCGCCCAGCTCGGACAGGCGCGGGCGAGCGCCGCGGTCCGCGCCGCCTACAGCCCCGAGACCCGCGCGCTCCTCGACGACGCGAAGAAGCGGTTCGACTCTCGGATGGCCGTCGGCGTGTTCCGGGACGTCGCCTTCCACCCGGTCCCGGTCGAGGCGCCGGCGGTCCCGTCGACGATCGTGCTCTCCGACCAGTCGCCGGCGGTGCTGCCTGACGCCCTGGCCGCGCGGCTCGAGCAGCGGGGCTGGCAGGTGCGCCGGATCCCGGGCGTGCACCACGACATGCAGCTCGAGGACCCGGACAGGACGTTCGCCGCGATCGCCGACGTACTCTAGCCGGGCGCCCCTCCGCGGGTCGGGCGCCGATGAGCGGGAACTACCGGCACATCCGCCCCGACGACCGCGGCCACGGGCGGCTCCGGACGGACGGACGCTCGAGCCGTCTGCGAGAGTGCTGGCATGTCCCCGCAGTCGTTGTCCGAAGCCGATCGTCGCCTCGTCGCCGCGTGGGCCGCCGACTGCGCGGAGAGGGTGCTCCCCCTCTTCGAGGCCGAGGCCCCCGACGACGTCCGGGCACGGGGCGGCATCGCCCGCGCCCGAGCCTTCTCGCGGGGCGAGTCGGACGCGGCGGGGGAGATCCGGCTCCGCTTCGTCGCGGGTCGTGCGGCGCAGTCGGCGATCTCTCCGGCGGCGAAGGCTGCGGCGCGGTCGGCGGGACAGGCGTCCGGCGTCGCCCACATGGGAGCTCACGCGCTCGGCGCCGCCGCCTACGCAGTGAAGGCGGTCGGGCTGGCCTCGACGCGGGAGGGCGGCGAGGCCGAGATTCGGTGGCAGCTGGGGCACATGAGCGGGCAGGTGCGGGCGGCGCTGCGGACCCTGCCGCTCCTCGGTGAGGACCCGTCCGGCCCGCTCGGTCCGGGACTCCTGACCTCGGGTGTGCTCGGATCGAGCATCCGCGCGGTGCAGGCGGCGCTCGGCGCAGCAGCCGCGGACTGATCGCCGACGCAGGCGGCGCAGCAGAGGGATCGGGCGACGGCGCGCAGGTCGTCCCCCCTCAGCGTCTTCACCCGCGTTCGCCCACCGCGGATCCGGACGCGCTGCCGTCCCAGGCGGAGAGCATGCTGAGCCGATCCACACTGTCGCTGTCCGCGTCCGGGCAGGAGACCACCAGGACGCCCCCGCCCACCGGCAGCTTCTCGCACGGGCGTCGGTTCGCGCTCGTGCACATCCCCTCGACCAACCACTGCACCCTCGTGATCGCCGCCGAGCCGGACGGCGCGCGCTGGTCAGCGAGTCCACGCAAGCCAGCGCTTCGGCTCGGTCCACACCCAGCCGCACCGCGGATCTTCGGATGAGCCGTGTGCTCATCTCGCGTCTCTCGCCGATCGGCCGCCTGCCGTCGACCTCGAATCGCCGCTCCGACGGCTTCATCCACCCCGATGATCGGTCGCGTTGCCATTTCGCGGAGGAGGGGACGACGTGCTTCGCCGCACGATCAGTTCGGTTGAGACCGTCGTTCGAGCATCCACGGCCTCGCGGCCCTCGATGACCGCGACGAGTGTCCGAACGCTCACACGGCCGACCTCCATCAATTTCTGGCGGACCGTCGTCAGAGGGGGCCAGAAGGCCTCGGCCTCCTCGATGTCATCGAACCCCACGACGCTGACCCGGCCGGGCACGGGGATGTCCGCCTCGTGGTAGGCGAGGAGGACTCCTAGCGCCATCTGGTCGTTGGCGGCGAACACTGCGGTGACGTCATCCCGCTCTCTCAGCGTGACTCCGGCGCGGTACCCCGATCCGGTCGACCAGTCGCCGGCGAGGGTGGCCGGCGGTTCGATGCCGCGCTCACGCAGCGCCTCCCGCCAGGCGGCCTCCCGTCGCAGAGCCGCGAAGCTGTCGCTCGGTCCGCTGACGTGCCAGACCGTGTCGTGCCCGAGGTCGAGTAGATGCTGGGTGGCGAGCAGTGCGCCGTGCCTCTGGTCGGAGTCGACCACGGGATGGCTGGTCTCCCGGCTGGCGTCCAGGGAGACGACGGGAACGCCTGGCGGGAGGTGCACGTCCGGGTTGTCTCGGTAGTGGAACTGCTCGAGCACGATGATGATGCCGTCCAGGGCCTGGTCGGCGAGCACCGAGAAGGCGTTGCTCGTCTCGTCCCGGCTGGAGACGTCCACGGTGATGAGCGTGAGGGAGTACCCGGCCCGGTTGGCCTCTGCGGAGATCGCCTCGAGGGTTCGGCGGTTGCCGAACGAGGAGAGGGTCGAGAGCACCACGCCGATGTTCCGGTACCGGCCCGATCGGAGCGCGCGGGCCGCGCGATTGGGCCGGTAGCCGAGCTCGGTCATGCTCAGGAGGACCTTCTCCCGGGTGAAGGAGTCGACCTCGGGCGCCCCGTTCGCGACGCGCGAGACCGTCTGCTTCGACACCCCCGCCCGCTCGGCGACGTCGCTCTGAGACGGTCCCTTGTGCCTCGTCGCACCGGGACGGTGCGCCTCAGACATCCTGGTCGTCCGCGCGCACCGGGGCCGCGGGAGGAGGCGTCGCACGGGGATCCTTCTCGTTGCTCATGGCTCCATGCTAGAGTCCGGACCCAGATGGTCACGTGACCAAAAATCTCAACGACTGAGGAGCGACGATGGTGTCTCTGACGACAGCCCGACCGGTGAGCGCCCGCCGCGCCCGCCGCGACTGGCGGGGCTGGGGGTTCATCGGCCCGTTCATGCTCGTGTTCCTGGCGGTCCTGGTCGCGCCGGTGATCTACGCGATCTACCTCAGCCTGTTCCGCCAGCAGCTGGTCGGCGGCAACGCGTTCGTGGGAGTGGAGAACTACGTCCTCCTCCTGCAGGACCCGCGCTTCTGGGAGTCGCTGGGCCGCGTCACGCTGTTCCTCGTCGTGCAGGTCCCGGTGATGCTGGTGCTCTCCCTCGTCGCCGCTCTCGCCATCGACAGCGCCCACCTCGTCGGCCGAGGCGCGTTCCGGATCCTGCTGTTCCTGCCCTACGCGGTTCCCGGCGTCGTGGCAGCACTGATCTGGGGCTTCCTCTACGGCAACCAGTTCGGCCTCACGGGCAGCGTCAACGATCTGCTCGGCGCGGAGATCCTGCAGCCGTTCAGCTCGGAGTGGGTGCTGGGCTCGATCGGCAACATCGTCACCTGGGAGTTCCTGGGCTACAACATGCTCATCTTCTACGCGGCACTGAAGGTCATCCCCGCCGACATCTACGAGGCGGCGGACCTCGACGGAGCGGGCGGCCTGCGAGTGGTGTGGAGCATCAAGCTGCCGGCCATCCGCAGCGCGGTCGTGATCGCCACCATCTTCTCGATCATCGGCAGCTTCCAGCTCTTCAACGAACCGAACCTCCTGAAAGTGCTGGCCCCCAACGTGATCTCCACCTACTTCACCCCGAACATGTACGCCTACAACCTCTCCTTCGCAGGCCAGCAGTACAACTACTCGGCCACGGTGGCGATCGTCATGGGGCTCCTGACCGCCGTTATCGCCTACATCGTGCAGCTGCGCGGACAGCGCTCCGAGGTGCGCTGAGATGACCGTCTCCTACGCACGCACCAGCCCCCGCGCTCGACGCCCGCGCCGCTCGATCCTGCTCGCCGTCATGATGGTCGTCTTCGTCGTGTACTCAGTGGTCCCGCTGGTCTGGCTCCTCATCAACGCGACCAAGAGCCAGAGCGATCTGCTCTCCACCTTCGGCCTCGGCTTCGGCGGCGAGTTCGCGCTCTTCCAGAACATCTACGAGACACTCACCTACCGCGACGGCGTGTTCCTGCAGTGGTTCGCCAACACCCTGCTCTACGTCGTCGTCGGAGCGGGCGGAGCGACACTCCTCGCCACGGTCGCCGGCTACGGACTCGCCAAGTTCGACTTCCCCGGGAAGCGGGGCGTCTTCGCCCTGATCCTCGGGGCGGTGGCGGTGCCCGGGACCGCCCTGGCCGTGCCGACCTTCCTGATGTTCAGCCAGGTGGGACTGACGAACACGCCCTGGGCGGTCATCCTGCCCTCGCTCGTGAGCCCCTTCGCGCTCTACCTCATCTGGAGCTTCGCCACCGAGGCCGTCCCGACCGAGCTGCTCGAGGCGGCACGCATGGACGGGTCGAGCGAGTTCCGCACTTTCTTCACCATCTCGCTGCGACTGCTCTCCCCGGGCATCGTCACGGTCGTCCTCCTCACCGTCGTCGCCACCTGGAACAACTACTTCCTGCCGCTCATCATGCTCAGCGAGCCGACCTGGTATCCGCTCACGGTCGGCCTCAGCCAGTGGAGCGCGCAGGCGACCGGCGTCGGAGCCCAGCCGATCTACAACCTCGTGATCACCGGCTCGCTGCTCACGATCGTCCCGATCGTCATCGCGTTCCTGTTCCTGCAGCGCTACTGGCAGTCGGGTCTGACCGCCGGAAGCGTCAAGCAGTGAACCTCCGCACCTCCTTCCTCCCCTCCCTTCCCGTACAACGAAGTCACTCGAAAGGAACTCCCATGACTCACTCCACCAGCAGGCGGCGTCTCGGCCGCTTCGGCACCCTGGCGGGCGCCGCGCTCACCCTCGGCCTGGTGCTCTCCGGCTGCTCCGCCGCCGGCGGCGCGACGAACTCGGACGCCGATGCGGCCGACCTGGACGCGGCCCTCGAAGAGGGCGGCGCCCTGACCTACTGGACATGGACTCCGTCCGCCGAGGCGCAGGTCGCCGCGTTCGAGAAGGCCTACCCGAACGTCGATGTGAACGTCGTGAACGTCGGCACCGGCACGACCGAGTACACGCAGCTGCAGAACGCGATCACCGCCGGCTCCGGCGCGCCCGACGTCGCCCAGGTCGAGTACTTCGCCATCCCGCAGTTCGCGCTGGCCGACTCCTTCGTCGACCTGACTCCGTACGGCCTCGCCGACCTCGAGGATCTGTACAGTACCGGTCCCTGGAGCTCGGTCAGCATCGGCGGCGGCCTGTACGGCCTGCCGCAGGACTCCGGCCCCATGGCCATGTTCTACAACCAGGCCGTCTTCGACCAGTACGGCATCGAGGTCCCCACTACCTGGGACGAGTACTACGCCGCCGCACAGAAGCTGCACACAGCGAACCCCGACGCCTACATCGCCGGCGACACCAGCGACCCCGGCTTCGCGACGAGCATGATCTGGCAGGCCGGCGGCCGCCCGTTCGAGGTCGCGGACGACGGCACGACGATCTCCGTCGACCTCGAGGACGAGGGCTCTCAGGCCTTCGCCGCGAACTGGTCCCGCCTGACCGAGGGCGAGCTCTTGCCGGACATCCCGAGCTGGAGCGACGAGTGGTACCGCGCACTCGGCGACGGCACCATCGCCACGCTCCTCAGCGGGGCCTGGATGCCCGGCGTGCTGGAGTCCTCCGTGCCCGAGGCCGCGGGCGACTGGCGCGCCGCAGCCCTGCCCACCGTCGACGGCGGCAGCACGGGCGGCAACTCGGAGAACGGCGGCGGCGGACAGGTCGTGCTCGAGCAGAGCGAGAACAAGGCTCTGGCCGCTGCGTTCGTGCGGTGGCTGAACTCGGACGACGAGAGCATAGACATCTTCCTCCAGTCCGGCGGCTTCCCCGCGACCGTCGCCGACCTCGAGTCGGACGAGTTCCTGGCGCAGACCCCCGAGTACTTCGGCGGGCAGGCGATCAACGAGATCCTCGTCGAAGCGTCCCGCACCGTCAGCACGGGCTGGCAGTACCTGCCCTTCCAGGTCTACGCCAACAGCGTCTTCCCGGACACCGTCGGTCAGTCCTTCGTCAACCACGAGGACATCGGCAGCGGACTGATGGACTGGCAGGACCAGCTCGTCGAGTACGGCGACCAGCAGGGCTTCTCCGTCAACAAGTGATACGGAGTCGCTGAGCGATACGAGAGCGCGGCGCGGGGCCTCCCCGCGCCGCGCTCTCATGTGCGGTCGAGGGCGCGATCGACTGTCCCGCGACAGCCGCCGCGCTCCGCGGGACCGGAGAGGATCGGCGCGGAGCGATCAGGGCCGGTACAGGACGGCCGCTGTGCCGCGGACTCCCGGCCGCACCTGGAACAGCGCTCCGGCGAGAGGGTGCGCGGCGGCATCGGCGGGAGAGTAGTCCTCGCGGGACGTCGTGATGAACAGGGTGTCCAGATCGGGTCCGCCGAAGGTCACGCTGGAGACCTGCGGGGCGTCGACGTGGACGACACCGATCAGCTCGCCGGAGGGGTCGTAGCGATGCACTGCCGAAGCACCCCACATCGCTACCCACAGCGCCCCCTCGTCGTCGATCGTCATGCCGTCCGGGCTCCCTGGCCGCGACGACAGATCGAGCGATCCGTCACGACGGAGGGCGGACCCCTCCGTGAGATACCGGTCGATGCGGTGGGTCGGGGTGTCGATGTAATGCATCGTGCCGCCGTCTGGGGACCAGGCCAGACCGTTGGAGATCGTGACCTCGGGGACCGCCTCCGTGACGACGCCCTGGTCGAGGGCGTAGAGGGAGCCGGCGCCCGAGCGCTTGTCCATCGCCATCGTGCCGAACCAGAACCGGCCGGCCGGATCGACCTTCCCGTCGTTCATGCGCCGGTGCACGCCGTCGCGCGGAAGGACGTCGACGACGGGGGAGACGGTGCCCTCTGGGGAGAGGGACCACAGGCCGTCCGCAGCCGCGACGAGCCAGCCGCCGCGCACGTCTCCGACGACGGCGCCCACGGGACCGTCGAAGGCGATCGGGGGGCGGAGCAGGAAGCTCGTACCCTCCGGGGTCGCGGAGCGGACGAGTCCCGCGTACTGGTCGACCCATATCAGCGTGTCGCCGCGCGGGTCCCAGAGCGGGCCCTCGGCGTGATGCGACACGGGCGGGATGCACACCGCGGCCTCCCAGTAGGCGGGGACGGCGGAGCTCATGCGCCGCCTCCCGGCGTCGCCGCGACCGCGTCGTCCGGGTGCTCCACGGGCTCCTCCAGGCGGCCCCGGGTCTGATCGACGAGCGCACGGGTGAGGCCGACCGCTGCTCCGGCGTCGCGTGCGGTGAGCGCGTCGGCGAGCCGGACGTGGATGGCCAGGGCCCGCTCGCCCTCCTCGTCGAACACCGGCACGCTGCCGGAGTAGCGCAGCCGGAGGGCGGCGAGGACGGTGTCGGAGAGCTGCGCGAGGACGGAGCTCGAGGCCGCGACGACGATCGCCGAGTGGAAGTCGAGGTCGGCCCGCGTGAACGCGGCGACGCGCCGGTCGCGGTAGGTCGCGGTCATCTCCTCGGCGGCCCGGACGATCGCGGTCAGCTGCTCCTCCGTGCCTTGGACCGCGGCGAGCTCCGCCGCCGCCGGCTCGATGATGGTGCGCAGCTGCATGAGCTCGCGGAGCTGGATCTGCGCGTCGTCCGTGTGCGACCGCCAGGCGATGACCCGCGGATCCAGGAGCTGCCAGTGCTCGCGGCCGAGGACGGTGATCCCCACCCGCTGGCGGGCGACTATCATCCCGAGCGTCTCGAGGATGCGCAGAGCCTCTCGGATCACCGACCGCGAGACGCCGTGCTCGCGGGTGAGCGTCTCGATGTTCAGCACCGTGCCCGTCGGCGGATCTCCACCGACGATGGCGGTGCCGATGGTGTCGACGAGGGAGCGTTGATGAGTCATGAGACGGGTGGGACCACTCCCTCGTAGGCGCGCTGCGGGAGCTGCGTGGCGAGCTTTCCGCCGCTCACGTCGATGAGCGTGCCCGTGATGTAGTCGGCGGCGTCGCTCGCGAGGAACACGAGCAGATCGGCGATGCTGTCGGCGGTGCCCCAGCGGCGGAGGGTCAGCGTGTCGAGCAGCCGGTCCTGAGCCGCCTGGGGCATCGTCTCGAAACCGTTCATGGCGCTCGGGATCATACCGGGAGCGTAGGCGTTGACCGTGACGCCCCACGGCCCCAGCTCGCCGGCGAGCACCCGGCTGAACTGCACGACGGCCGCCTTCGATGCGCCGTAGGCGGCCGCGCCCACCGAGGGGACGATCGCCGCGAACGAGGCCGCGTTGAGGATGCGTCCATGACCGGAGGCCTTCACATGCGGAAGCACCGCCTGCGACATCAGGAACACGCCGCCGACGTTCACGTCGAAGCAGCGGCGCCAGGCGGCCAGATCGAGATCCTCCACCCGGCCCTCGACGTTGATGCCCGCGTTGTTGACCAGGACATCGATACCGCCGAACTCTTCGGCGACGCGAGCGACGCCGCTCGCCACGGAGTCGGGCTCGGTCACGTCGCCCTCGATCTGGAGGACGCCCTCGGGCGCGCCCTCCGGGAAGGCGACGTCGAACGCCGCCACCTTCGCACCCTCGAGGGCGAACCGCTCAGCGAGCGCCCGCCCGATGCCCCGGCCGCCACCCGTCACCAGGACGACCCGATCCGTGAGATCCATCAGCATGTCCTACCCCCGTCGTTCTGAAAAGTCTGCTTATTATAGATCTCATGGACGCGGAGATGCGAGTCGCCTGGGTGACAGGAGCCGGAAGCGGAGTGGGGCGCGCCTGCGCGACGGCCCTGGGGGAGCGGGGGTGGACCGTCGCCCTCTCGGGGCGCAGGGCGCCCGAGCTGTCCGAGACGGCGGGACTCGTCCGCGCCGCAGGCGGCACCGCCCTCGAGCTGCCGTTCGACGTCGCCGCGGACGACGCCCGTGAGCGCGTCGAGGCGATCGCCGCCGCGACCGGCACCGACCGCCTGGACGCCGTCATTCTCTCCGCCGGTGCCAACACCCCGCGGCGGGCGTGGGCGGACCAGTCGATGGCGGAGTTCGCGAGCGTCGTGCAGACCAACCTCCTCGGCGTCGTCCGCAGTGCCGACGCCGCACTTCCGGGACTGCGCGCCGCATCCGGCGTGATCGTCGTGGTCTCCTCGATCGCGGGCTGGCGCCCCTCGCCCGGCGCCGGAGTCGCCTACAGCGCCGGGAAGACGGCGCTCGCGCCGGTCGTCCGCACCCTCAACGACCAGGAGGCGGACTCGGGCGTCCGCGCGACACTCCTCTGCCCCGGGGACATCGACAGCGACTTCCTGCGCCAGCGGCCCGAGGTCCCCGGCGCGGCGGCCCGATCGGTGATGCTCGCGCCCGCCGATATCGCCCGCTCGGCGATGTTCGTGGTCGACGCACCCCGCCACGTGCGGATCGACGAGCTCGTCATCTCCCCGCTCTCCCAGCGCTCCGCCTGATCGCGCTCGACCCGACCCGACCCCACACGACACGCGGTCGCCGTCTTCACGGCGCCCGGACACCGACGAGAGGCTCCCATGAACCACCGATGGCTCCGCACCGGCGAGGAGCGCACCCCGCGCATCTCCTTCGGCGCCGACTACAACCCGGATCAGTGGCCGCGCGAGGTCTGGGCCGAGGACGTCCGGCTGATGCAGGAGGCCGGGGTCGACGTCGTCTCCGTCGCCATCTTCTCCTGGGCGAAGATCCAGCCCGCCCCCGACCAGTGGGACTTCGCCTGGCTCGACGAGGTCCTCGACCTGCTGCACGCCGGAGGCATCGGAGTCGATCTGGCGACGGCGACCGCCTCCCCGCCGCCCTGGCTCACGCTGGCCCACCCGGAGATCCTCCCCGTCACCGCCGACGGCAGGATCCTCTCGCCCGGGGGCCGGCAGCACTGGCGTCCCACCTCGGCGGTCTTCCGAGCGCACGCCCTCGAGCTCGTCGAGCGCATCGCCGAGCGCTACCGGGACCACCCCGCGATCGTCGCCTGGCATGTCAGCAACGAGCTCGGCTGCCACAACGCCTGGGACCACTCCGAGGACGCCACGCGGGCGTTCCGCACCTGGCTCGAGCACCGCTACACCGGCATCGACGGCCTCAACGCGGCGTGGGGGACAGCGTTCTGGTCGCAGCGCTACAGCTCGTTCGAGGAGGTGCTCACTCCGCGTCTGGTGGCGGCCCTGCCGAACCCGACCCAGCGCCTGGACTTCCTCCGTTTCTCCTCCGACGCCCTGAAGGAGTACCTCGTCGCCGAGCGCGAGGTGCTGCGGCGGATCACCCCCGACATCCCGGTCACGACCAACTTCATGATCATGGAGGGCAAGAACCACGCCGCCTACGACGACTGGGCGCGGGAGGTCGACTTCGTCTCCAACGACCACTACCGCTTCGCCGGGGAGCAGTCCTTCGACGAGCTGGCCTTCTCAGCGGCGCTGACCTCAGGCGTCGCGCAGGGATCGCCCTGGTTCCTGATGGAGCACTCGACCAGCGCGGTGAACTGGCAGCCGGTCAACCAGCCCAAGCAGCCGGGGGAGATGGCGCGCGACGCCCTCACCCACGTCGCCTACGGCGCCGACGCCGTCTGCTACTTCCAGTGGCGGCAGTCCGTCGCCGGAGCGGAGAAGTTCCACTCCGCGATGCTGCCCCACGCCGGCGAGGACAGCCAGCTGTTCCGCGACGTCGTCCAGCTGGGGGAGCGGCTGCGCCGGCTGGACGATGTGGCGGGGAGCCGGCGCGAGGCGGCCCCGGTCGCCGTCCTGTTCGACTGGGACTCCTGGTGGGCGAGCGAGCTGGAATCGCACCCCAGCACGCTGCTGCGCTACCGACGCGAGGCGCTGGACTGGTGGCGCGCGCTCGCAGACGCGGGCGTCCGCGCGGACGTGATCACCCCGGGCACCGACCTGACCCCGTACGACGTCGTCGTCGCTCCGATGCTCTACCTCGTCTCCGGGCGGACAGGTCGCGAGCTGACCGGCTACGTCGAGGGCGGCGGGAACCTGATCACCACGTACTTCTCGGGGATCGCCGACGAGAACGACCACGTCGTCGCCAGCGGCTACCCGGGTGCTCTGCGCGACCTCCTCGGCATCCGAGTGGAGGAGTTCCACCCGCTCCTCGAGGAGGAGCACGTCCTGCTGGAGGGTGACTTGCGCGGATCCCTGTGGACCGAGGGGATCCAGCTTCGCAGTCCTGAGACGCGGGTGGTCCGCCGCTACGCGACAGGACCGCACGCGGGCGAGCCGGCGGTGACGCGGCGCGCGGCCGGAGCGGGCAGCGCCTCCTACGTCTCGACCCGTCTCCGAGGGGGTGACCTCCTCGATGTCGTCGCCGAACTTCTCGAGGCCGCCGGAGTGGCCTCCGAGCTCCCGTCGGAGATGGTCGGCGCCGTCTTCCACTCGCGGCGGACGATCGACGGCAGCGGGTTCGATTTCTACATCAACCGCACCGACCGCCGAGTCGCGCTTCCCTCTGATGAGCCGGACCTTTTCGAGCAGCGGGCTGTTCCTCCGAGGGGAGTCGCAGTGGTTCGTCGGATCGGCAGCCCACTCCGCTGACAGCGAGCCGGGCGGCGCTGCTGCTCGAAGCGCTGATCCGCTCGATCGTGCAGCGCGCGGGGGCCGTGCCGCATCGCGACCGGTCGCCGGGAGTCGGCGCGTCCTGATCGGAGGCGAGCTCACCGGTCCGGTCGTGCCGACACCCCCCCCGACGCGAGGAAGGGCCGCCCCGAGGGACGGCCCTTCCCGCGACTCCGTCGGCCCGCGCTCCTCCAGAGGAGCCGGGCCGACGAGTGCTCAGTGCTGGCGGATCTTGTCGATCAGCTTCTCGCCGAGGTCCTTGACCTTGTCGGTGATGGGGGTGCTCGACTTCGGGCGCTCGGTGACGGTGAACGGCAGGGTGATCGCCTTGCCGGTCTGGTCGCCGGTCACCGTGACGCTGTAGTCGCCGGGCGTGGCGGGCGCCTTCGCCGTGACGGTGAGGCCGCCGCCGGCGAGGTCGCGGGTCGCGGTGCGGTCCGTGAAGAGGGGCGCGGAGCCGATCAGCTGCGTGTCTCCGTTGAAGCCCTTCGCGGTGAGAGTGACGTCGGCTCCGGGGGCGAACGACGAGCCGGAGAGCTCGGCGGTGGCTCCGAAGCTCATCGAGCGGATGTCGCGGTCCACTCCGAGCGCGTTCGTGATGGTGAAGAACGTGTCGGTCTGGTCGGTGAGCCCGGCGACGTTCGCCGCGCCCGGCCCGTAGGCGGCGATGCGCAGCTGCGTTCCGGTGTGCTGCTGCGATCCGCCCTCGGCGGCCGTGCCGTACGACACCTTCATGGTGCTGCCGTCGGCGGTCTTCAGCGCGGTGCTGAGCGAGGTCGGCGGGGTCGAGTCGACGATCTGGCTGGAGTGGGCGTGGTCGGCGGTGACGATGACGAGGGTGTTCCCGTCCGCCTCGGCGAACGCGAGCGCGGCCTGGACGGCCTCGTCGAGGTCGACGGTCTCGCCGATCTGGCCGCACGCGTTCGCGGCGTGGTCCTGCTTGTCGATGCTCGCGCCCTCGACCTGGAGGAAGAAGCCCTTGTCGCCCGTGTCGAGGAGGTCGATCGCCTTCTCGGTCATGGAGCGGAGCGTCGGCTGCTCGGCCGGACGGTCGGGGTTCGCGGCGCAGGTCTGCGGGGCGGCGTCCGCTCCGCCGACCGTCGCCGGGGTGGGCGCGTAGCGGACGGGCAGGTTGCCGGAGTTGAACAGTCCGAGCACGGGCGCGTCCTGGTCGGCGACGGTCAGCGCGTCGAGCTGCGCGGCGGTGGCGGGAGTCGTGGCGTCCCCGAGCACCTGGAAGCCGCGCTCCGCGGCCTGCTGGAACAGCGGCTCGCCGCTCCAGTCGCCGGCGCGGGCGACCTGCGCGAAGCTGGCCGAGCCTCCGCCGAGGGTCAGGTCGGCGCGGGTGTCGAGGATCTGCTCGCTGATCGAGCCGAGTCCGCCGTTCTCCAGCGCGTCGTCGCCGCAGCTCGCGCTGTCGGGTCCGTAGCAGCTGCGGGCGTCGACGTGGGCGGCCTGCACGGCCGGGGTGGCGTCCTGGATCTCGGCGGTGGTGACGTTGCCGGTCTTCAGGCCGTTCGCCTTCGCGATCTCGAGGAGGGTGTCCTTGCGCTGCTGGTCGATGTCGACCGAGATGGCGTTGTCGTAGGTCTTGGTGCCGGTGGCCCAGGCGCTGCCGGTGGCGGCGGAGTCGGGCACGTAGTCCGGGGCGCCCTTGACGGCGCCCGCCGCCGGGTCGTCCGCGCGGTAGAGCGAGTAGGTCGTGTACTGGCCGGTGATCGGCAGGGCGTCGATCCCGGGGAAGCGGCCGGCCGCTCCGTACTGGTAGTTGCGAGCGACGGTGATCTCCGAATCGCCCATGCCGTCCCCGATGAGGAGGATGACGTTCTTCGCGTCCTGCTCCTTCACCGCCGCGCGCAGCGAGTCGGAGAGGTCGGCGTCGACCGGGGAGATGCGGGCGGCTCCGCCGGTGGCGGAGAGGTCGGCGGCACCGACAGCAGTGGCGGCGCCGGGTGCGGCCAGGGCGGCGGCGCAGACCAGAGCAGCGGCCGAGAGGGCCAGAGCGGAGCGTCCGCGGTTCGCGGAGCGGAACAGTCGTGTCACGTCGTGGACTCCTTGAGAGGTGAGACCCCGGAAAGGGGCACGCTCATCTCACTCCTCATCGCCGCATCGGTGGGTGAACGGTGATGCATAGCTGAGTGAACTTTCCGACGAGGGCTCTCGGCCCCGGCGGCCCGCCGGAGCGTCCTGCCGACCGGCGTCCTGCCGACCGGCGCTCACCGGGAGCGTCGGTCGGCAGGGGCGCGGTCGCCGGAGCCTTTCGGGTCAGCGCTGGACGAGCGGGACGGCGATGTCCGTGACGTCCGCGCCGATGGCGCCGAGCGGAGTCGCCGTGCCGTTCAGCAGTCCGATCTCGTAGAGCGACCCGTTGACGGCGGCGAGGCCGACCGAGCCGATGGAGCTGCCGTTGCGGAGGACGGAGTAGATGTCGAAGCCGGTCGCACCCGCTGCGTCGAGGCCGAGCTTCCCGGTCGGCGCCAGGGTGCCGACGTTGGCCGGGGACTGGATGGCGATCTGGTCGAGGGCCGTGTCGAGGACGAACAGGGTGGTCGCGCTGTTCGCGTCGAGGTCGTTGTTCGTGTACGCGGCCCCGGCGACACCGGTGGCCACGGCGGGCGCGGCGTAGCTGAGCGTGCCGTCGGCGACCGTCGCGGCGCCCGCGGTGGCGAACGGCTGACGGAGGTTCTGGCCCGTGTCGCTGACCACGCGCAGCGCGTTGGCGGCGGGGTTGAAGTCGACGCCGAAGGAGGTGCCGCTCAGCGCCACGGTGAGACGGGTCACCTGAGTGGCCACGCCGGTGGACGGGTTGATGGAGTAGACGCCGGCGCTCGCCGCGTTGTCGCCGACGCCGTAGAGGGCGCCGTCCTGGACCCGGTAGTCGATGCCGATGAGCGCGGTGTCGCCGCCGGTGAGGCCGGTGACGGCGACGCCGTTCGTGACCTTGCCGGGCTTCGTCGGGTTGAACTGCACGAGCTTCGTGCCGCCGTCGGAGAGTCCGACGACCCGCAGCTTCGCCGCCACGGAGCGGACCGCGTTGATCAGGTTCCTGTCCGACGCGCTGCTGGAGTCGCTGGTCGCCGCGGCGGGAGCGACGCTGCTCGCACCGGCGAGCACGGGTGCCACCGCCATCACGCCCGCGACGGCGACAGCTGCGATACCGACTCTGATGTTCCTGGTCATCGTGCACTCCTCGAGACTTGCGGTCGCCGGAGATCGGCGGCTCGGAGGGGGATACCGTCCGGAGCGCGCGAGCGTTCATCCGATCCGGAGATCCGTGCCCCGTCACTCCAGAGAGCCGTCGGCGAACCGGCGGAGCGCGGCCGCGTAGCGGTCCGGGTCCCGGTGGTCGCTGTCGGTCAGGAGCAGCACCGAGCCGGAGACGGCGCGCGTGTACTCGCCGCGGCAGGGGAGGGTGACCACCGTCGTCAGTCCGGCCTCCCAGGCGGGGACGAGGGAGCCGAGGCAGCGCCGCTCGGGGGCGGCGTCCAGAGGGATGTCCCGTGCGTCCATCCGGGCGGACCGCAGCTCGTCGTGCCAGGCGCGGAAAGGCGCTCCGAGGGAGTCGTCGCCGAAGCGCTCCCGCCAGCCGGGGCCGCGCGCGAGGTCGAGGAGGCGTGCGCGCTCGGGGGATCCGTCGGCGGTGCTGGAGAGCTGCCGGAGGAGCGGGCCGGTCTCGACCGCCAGATGCTCGACGCAGTCGTGCCACAGCTGAGGCCAGGCGCGCTGCTCGTCGGCGCCGGGCTCCGCCGACCCGACCCGTTCCGGGGACCGCTCGAGCGGCGGCGGCCCGTCGCCCGCCGGGGTGAGGCCCCGCGCCTCGCGGATCCAGAGGAGCTCGAGCAGCGCTGAGGGGTTGTCCTCGACCGTGATGACCATCTCCGACGGCCAGGGGTCGCCGGGAAGGGGACGGGATGCGCGCATGGGAGGGGCTCCTTCCGAGGGGATGAGGTCGGATCGTGCCGGAGAAGGCTCCAGGGAGGCTGGACTCGCGTCGGCCGACGCGCCACTCCTCCGGGCTCCCAGCGGCGTCGCCGGTGATCCTCCTCGCCGGCGGTCGAGGACGGCGCCGAGCGCCCCCCGAATGTCGGTGCCCCCGACCTACACTCGGACGCGTTCGAACACACGTTCGATACCACGAGGAGGGAGTCGACCATGAGCGTGACCGTCGTGGAACGCATCGCGACTCCGGCCTCGGACGCCGTCGCCGTCACCTTCCTCGTCACCAGCGAGGCGGTGGCGGCGGGGTTCCCGTCGCCGGCGCAGGACTACTTCGACGGGTCCCTCGACCTCAACGACCACCTGATCCGCGACAGGACGTCGACGTTCATCGTCCGAGTCTCGGGCGAGAGCATGGTCGGCGCGGGCATCAGCGACGGCGACGAACTCGTGGTCGACCGGTCGATCACGCCGACGCACGGGAGCGTGGTCATCGCGATCCTCGACGGCGAGCTGACCGTGAAGCGCCTCGAGCTGCACCCCGGGGGAGTGGTGCTGCGGGCCGAGAACCCGGAGTACCCGCCGATCCACGTCGCCGAGCTGAGCGACCTCCAGGTGTGGGGCGTCGTCACCGTCTGCCTCCACCGGCTGCACCGTGCGCTCTGAGCGGCGCATCGCCCTGGTCGACGTGAACTCGTTCTACGTCTCCTGCGAGCGGCTGTTCGATCCGAGGCTCGCGGGCCGGCCGGTCGTCGTCCTCTCGAACAACGACGGCTGCGTGGTCGCCCGCTCCGACGAGGTGAAGAGGCTCGGGATCGAGAACGGCACGCCCTGGTTCCAGATCGAGCCGCTCATCCGCTCCGGTCGCCTCCCGGAGGTGATCGCCCGATCGAGCAACTACGAGCTGTACGGCGAGCTGTCCGCGCGCGTGATGGAGCTGCTGGGCCGCTACTCCGCCTGGCAGGAGGTGTACTCGATCGACGAGTCCTTCCTCGGCGTCGACGGCGACGTGGCGGAGCGGGCGAAGATCGGCCGGGCGATGCGGGCGGCCGTCGCGAAGAACGTCGGCCTGCCCGTCTGCGTCGGATTCGGGCCGAGCAAGACTCTCGCGAAGTTCGTCAACAAGGGCGGAGCGAAGAAGCACCCGCGCCTGGGGGGCGTCTGCGACACCGACTGGTACACGCCCGAGCAGCTCGACGCGCTCATGGCCTCGCAGCACGTCACCGAGCTGTGGGGAGTCGCCGGCCGCACAGGGAAGCGCCTCGCGGAGCTGTCCATCCACACCGTCCGCGACCTCCGCGACGCGGACCCCGTGCTTATCCGCAAGAAGTTCTCGGTCGTCCTGCAGCGCTCCGTCTACGAGCTGCGCGGCGTCGACTGCATCCCCCTCGAGGCCGCTCGCACCGTCCGCGACCAGCTGATCTTCTCCCGGTCGTTCGCCACTCCCGTGACGACGATCGCGGGCATGGAGCAGGTGCTCTCCGTCTACGCGCAGCGCGCCGCCCACCGCCTCCGCGCTCAGGAGTCGGTCACCAGGACGATGAGCGTGTTCGCGTCGACGTCGCCGTTCGCGGACGCGCCGTACGAGTCCGCCGGCGGCCTGGCCGGCTTCCCCGTCCCCACGGACGACCCGGTGGCGATGGTGAGGGCCGCGATCGGCACCCTGCGCCCGCGGCTGCGGGAGGGCGCGCGCTACGTGCGGGCCGGCGTCATCCTCACGAACCTGTCGCCTCGGAACTCCCACGCGCTGCTCGAGATCTTCGACACCGCCTTCGACACGAAGGGCCTCGGCGCCACCATCGACGCCGTGACGAAGCGCCACGGCCGGTCCGCGGTCGGCCTCGGGCTGGCGGGCATCCGCACGGGGCCGGTGTGGACGATGAAGCGCGACGCCCTCTCGCTCCGGGCGACGACGCACTGGGGCGAGCTGGCGACGGCCCACGCGCGGTGAGCCCGCCGGCGGGGAGATCGGGTCATCCGACGCGTAGGCGCCCGGGGCGCTCTCGGGCAGGCTCGTCGCCATCGACGAGTGTCGGTGCGGGGACGGCGGGAGGACCCATGGCCGAGAGCTGGCAGGACGCGTCGGTGCGGGGCGTCGCGATGATCGAGAACGAGCTGGTCGTGCGCGACTTCCTCGAGGTGTGGAGCGCTCGCGACAGCCGCCAGCTCGTCCCGTTCCTGCATCCGGAGGTCGTCTACAGCGCGTCGAGTTCGCAGGAGATCGCGGGGCGGGCGCGGGTCCTCGACATGTGCGACGAGGTCCACCGGGCGTTCACCGAGATCCGGATCGCCCTCGTCACGATCGCCGTCGCCGGCAGCGTCGTCCTCACCGAGCACGCCCTGCACCTCCGCTCGGACACGGGGGAGGGCCACTGGCTCCGCTGCTTCGGGAGCTACGAGCTCCGCGGAGAGCAGATCGTCACCTGGCGGCAGCTCCATGGCTGAGGGCCTCGCGTGACGGCGGTGACCGGGCCCGCGCGCCTCAGGCTCGCCCTGGTGCTGCTGGCGATCGCCTCGGGCGCGACCGACGCGTTCGCGTTCCTCCTGCTCGGCGGCATCTTCACCGCGAACATGACGGGCAACCTGGTGCTGCTGGGGCTGTACCCCCGCTCCGCCTGGCTGACGACCGCGGCCGGAGCGGTCACGGCGATCGTCTTCTTCGCCGGAGCGGTCTACGCCGGGTTCCGCACGACGCGGGCGCGCACGTCGTCGACCGGCGACGGGAGACGTCCGCTCCGCGCGATCGCCCTCGTGGGGGTCGTCCTCCAGCTCGCCGTCGCGGTCGCCTGGCCGACGGTGCAGGGCGGCAGATCGCTGCTCGTGGACTGCGCGTTCATCGCGACCAGCGCGGCGGCGCTCGGGCTGCAGACCGTGCTCGCGAAGCGGATCTCCGGCGCCGCCGGCCTGACGACCACGTTCGTCACGGGCACGCTCACGAGCCTGATGCAGGAGCTCGCCGAGCGCTCGTCCGGGTCGAGGACCCTCCAGGCGCTCATCGTCGCGAGCCTCGCGGTCGGGGCCGTCGTCGGAGCGGCGACCGTGACGCTCGCTCCGGCCTGGGCCCCGACGCCGGCCCTGGTGCTCTCGGCGGTCGCCGTCGTGCTTCTCTTCGCGCACCGCGCGCGAGCCGTGCCCGCGGGAGCGGAGCCCGGGGCCCCGCGTCCCGCGTGACCGGGATCAGGCGTCGAGCGCCCACTTCGGCCGGACCCAGTGGCAGGTGTAGCCGCCGGGGTGCTTGCGCAGGTAGTCCTGGTGCTCCTCCTCGGCGTCCCAGAACTCGCCGGCGGGCTCGACCTCGGTGACGACCGGTCCGGGCCAGCGGCCCGACGCGTCGATCTCGGTGATCGTCCGGCGCGCGACCCTCTCCTGCTCAGGCGAGAGGAAGAGGATCACGGACCGGTAGGCCGTGCCGATGTCGTTGCCCTGACGGTTCTTCGTCGTCGGGTCGTGCACCTGGAAGAAGAACTCGAGCAGGTCGCGGTAGGAGAGCTGCTCGGGATCGAACTCGATCTCGACCGCCTCCGCGTGGTCGCCGTGGTGGCGGTAGGTCGCGTTCGGCGTGCTGCCGCCGGCGTACCCGGCGCGGGTGCTGAAGACGCCCGGCATGTCGCGGATGAGCTCCTGGAGCCCCCAGAAGCATCCGCCCGCGAGGATCGCGCGCTCCTCGGCCATCAGACGCCTGCCTTCGTGTCGTGCGCGGACTCGCGCGGAGAGATCATCATGCGGGCAAGTCCATCACGACCGGGGACGTCGCGGCGAGCGTCGGACGACTCTCGGAGCAGACCGTCGGCGGGGGAGCCGAGCGTGTCCCGGCCGAGCGCTCCGTCACTGCGATCGGTACGCCGCCGGAGATGCACGGGTGGGAACGAGTCATCTGACCGGGTCGCTCCGGGTGCCCCCGTTCCTACGCTCGTCGGTACAACCGAGGAGAGAGCGGAGCGGACCATGGAGCAGCCGAACGTCGAGACGCGCAGTGCACGGCGGGTGATCGAGACCCTGACCGCCAACGGCGTGAAGTACGTCTTCGGGATCCCGGGAGCGAAGATCGATGCGGTCTTCGACGTCCTCGCCGACGAGGGGCCGGAGCTGATCGTCTGCCGGCACGAGCAGAACGCCGCCTTCATGGCGGCCGCGGTGGGACGGCTCACGGGCAGCCCGGGTGTCGTCCTCGTGACCTCCGGCCCCGGCACGACCAACCTCGCCACCGGCCTGCTCACGGCCAACACGGAGCAGGACCCGGTCGTCGCGCTCGCCGGGGCCGTGCAGCTCTCCGACCGCCTCAAGCGCACGCACCAGTCGATGGACGCGGCCGCCTTCCTCACCACCGTGACGAAGTACACGGTCGAGTCGACGGATCCGGACGACGTCTCGGAGGCGGTCAGCAACGCCTTCCGCGCCGCGGTCGCCGAGCCCCGAGGCGCCGCGGCGGTCGTCCTCTCGGCCAGCGTGATGGCCGCGCCGACCTCGCAGGTCATCACCCGGGCGGCCACGGGGCCGATGAGCGGTCCGGCGCGCGCCGAGGACCTCACCCACGCCGCCGACCTGATCAACACCGCGGAGCGGCCCGTCCTCCTCGTGGGACTCCGCGCGTCGGAGCCGGCGACCGTGGCGGCACTGCGGGTCCTGATCAGCGAGACGGAGCTGCCGGTGATCGAGACGTTCCAGGCGGCCGGCCTCGTCTCCCGCGAGCTCGAGGACCACTACCTGGGCCGCGTCGGCCTGTTCAAGAATCAGCCCGCCGACCTCGCCCTCGCCGAGTCCGACCTCGTCGTCGCGATCGGCTACGACGCCGTCGAGTACGACCCGGTGATCTGGAACAGCGACGTCGACCGCCGGATCGTCCACATCGACTCCGTCGACGCCCCGCTGGACAACCACTACCTGCCGGCGCTGGAGCTGAAGGGCGATCTCGCGCAGACGGTCGCGGCCCTCACGCCCCTCGTCTCCGGCCTGCAGCTCGACGAGGACGCGGCCGACCGGGTCGCCCGGCACCGGAGCGAGCTGGAGCGGATCGACGACGCGGCGCGGACGGCCGAGGCGGCTCCCGGGACCGTCGATCCCGCCCGCCTCGTGCTCCTGATGCGCGACCTGCTCTCGGACGACGCCACCGTGGCCTGCGACATCGGCTCGAACTACATCTTCATGGCCCGGCACTTCCGCGTGTACGAGCCCAAGCACCTGCTCTTCTCGAACGGGCAGCAGACCCTCGGCGTCTCCTTCCCGTGGGGCATGGCGGCGAGCCTCCTGCGCCCCGGGACCCCGGTGGTCTCCGTCTCGGGTGACGGAGGGTTCCTGTTCTCCGCGACGGAGATCGAGACGGCGACGCGGCTCGGCCTCTCGTTCACGCACGTGATCATGCGGGACGACACCTACGACATGGTCGGCTTCCAGCAGCTGCTGAAGTACGGCCGCAAGTCCGGGGTCCAGCTCGGCGACTACGACATCGAGAAGTTCGCCGCGGCGTTCGGCGCCACGGGCAGGCGGGTGAGCGGCCTCGCCGAGTTCGAGGAGGCCTTCCGCGCCTCCCTCGCCGAGCCGGGCGTCTCGATCATCGACGTCGCGGTGGACTACAGCCGCAACGTCGACATCGCCGCCCACCTGGTCGAGGACGCCTTCGAATGAGCACGCACACGGTCGACTCGACCGACGACTACGCGATCTACCAGAGCTCGACCATGGCCGCCCTGCTGGCCGGGGTCTACGACGGGGACCTGACGATCGGCGAGCTGCTCACCCACGGCGACCTCGGGCTGGGCACCTTCAACCACCTGGACGGCGAGATGGTGATCGTCGACGGCGTCTGCTACCACCTGCGCAGCGACGGCTCCGTCCAGGTCGCGGACGGCGACGACCGGACGCCCTTCGCCGCCGTGCTGCCCTTCCACGCGACCACGACGTTCACGGTGGAGGAGCCGACCGGTCTTGCCGGCCTCACCCGGCTGATCGACGACGCGGTCGACGGCGGGAACATCCCCGTCGCCCTGCGGATCGACGGCCGGTTCACCGAGGTCCGAACCCGGACCGTGGGCGCGCAGACCGAGCCGTACCCGCCCCTGATCGAGGCGACCGCCCACCAGAGCGTCACCGGCATCGCCGACACCCGCGGCACGATCGCGGGGTTCCGCACTCCGCAGTTCGAGCAGGCCGTGTCGGTCCCCGGGTACCACCTGCACTACGTCGACGACGCCCGCGAGAAGGGCGGGCACGTCCTCGACGTGACCGTGGCCGAGGTGACGGTCTCGCTCACGACCGTCGCCGGACTGCACCTCGCGCTTCCGGAGACGGACCAGTTCCGCCGGGCGGACCTGGCGATGAAGGACATCGCGGCGCAGGAGGCGCGAGCGGAGGGGTGAGGCGGGCGGGACCTCCGGGGAGACGGGCCGGCCGCGACCCGTCTCCCCGGAGGCCGGTCAGGGCGCGAGCTCCTCGCGGACGATCGCTGCTCCCGCGCTCAGCGCGCTGAGCTTCCCCCAGGCGAGGTCGCGGGGCAGCGGCGCCATGCCGCAGTTCGTGCTGGGGAGGAGCAGGTCCGCGTCGACGAACCGGAGGGCGCGGCGCAGGGTGTCGGCGACCTCCTCGGGCGTCTCGACGGTCCCGCTCGCCACGTCGATCGCTCCGAGCATGACCTTCTTGCCGCGGACGAGCTCGATCAGCTCCATCGGCACGTGGGAGTGGTGGCTCTCCAGCGAGACGATGTCGAGCGAGGACTGCTGGAGGAGCGGCAACGACTCCTCGTACTGCCGCCACTCCGACCCGAGGGTCGCCTTCCAGTCGGTGTTCGCCTTGATCCCGTAGCCGTAGCAGATGTGCACCGCGGTCTCGATGCGGAGTCCCTCCGCCGCCCTCTCCAGCGCGGCCACACCCCAGTCGTGCACCTCGTCGAAGAAGACGGTGAAGGCGGGCTCGTCGAACTGGACGATGTCGACTCCGGCGTCCTGGAGGGCCCGCGCCTCCTCGTTGAGGATGGTCGCGAACTCCCACGCCAGCTTCTCGCGGCTCCCGTAGTGCCGGTCGGAGAGGGTGTCGATCATCGTCATCGGGCCGGGCAGCGCCCACTTGATGGGCTGATCGGTCTGCTCGCGCAGGAACCGGGCGTCGTCGGCGAACACGGGCCTCTCGAGCCCTACGGCGCCGACGACGGTCGGCACGCTCGCGTCGTACCGGTCGCGGATGCGCACCGTCTCGCGCCGCTCGAAGTCGACGCCCGTGAGGTGCTCGATGAACGTCGTGACGAAGTGCTGCCGGGTCTGCTCCCCGTCACTGACGATGTCCAGGCCCCGGTGGTGCTGCTCGTGGACAGCGGCGCGCAGGGCGTCCTGCTTGCCCTCGGCCAGGGCGTCGCCGGTCAGCCGCCACGGGGACCACAGGGTCTCCGGCTGCGCGAGCCACGACGGCTTCGGCAGGCTACCGGCGATCGAGGTGGGCAGGAGCGGGAGGGCCGCCGAGGCTCCGCGCGCGCTCATCGGACCGCTTCCGCGTACTCGGCGGCCCACTGCCGCAGCCGCTCCCCGTGCGGCTTCATGAGATGCTCCTCCGCGAACCTCCCCTGCTCGACCGCGAGCCGGCCGCGCTCCTCGCGGTCGTAGGAGACCGCGGGCCGCACGTAGTCCTGCTGCTCCAGGTCCGGCCGGTAGACGTCGGCGGCGGCCGAGCGCGCGCCGTAGATCTCGGGCCGGTAGATCCTCTGGAACGTCTCCATCGTGCTGATGGTGGCGATGAGCTGGAGGTCCGAGTAGTCCTCCAGCAGGTCGCCGCCGCAGTAGAACGCGAGCGGCGCCGTGCTGCCGGGCGGCATGAAGAAGCGGACCCCGAGGCCCATCTCCGCGAAGTACCGGTCGGTCAGCGAGAGCTCGTCCTGCCGGTACTCGACGCCGAGGATCGGATGGAGGGTCCCGGTGCGCCGGTACGTCCTGCTCGTCGAGACGCTGATGCAGATGATGGGCGGCGTCGACGAGAGCTCCGCGTACTGCGCGGAGTACCGGAAGTGCTGGAAGAGCGCGCCGTGCAGGACGCCGAAATCGTCGGGGACGGTGAAGCCGGCCTGCGCGGCGTTGACCGCCGGCAGCCGCACGCTGAAGTCGTGGTCGCGGAGGTAGGAGGAGAAGTTGTTCCCCAGTGTCCCCGGCTGACATCGGCCGGTGCGGCGGTCGAGGATCCGGGTGCGCAGGACCTCCAGCAGGGGGAACTCCCGGTCCTCGCCGTCCGTGGTGAGCCGCAGCCCGACGGAGACGATGTCGAGCCCGACCGTGTAGCGGCCGCGGCTCGGATCGTCGCCCGGCACGAGATCGTTCAACCGGTCGTCGATCATCCGCAGCGCGGTCCGGAGGTTCTCCCGGCGGCGCTCGCCGCGGGCCAGATTCGCGAAGTTGGTGGTGATCCGGGAGCTCTGGGCCGGCGAGTAGTCCTCGTCGAAGGGGGTGAGGGTGATGCTGAAGGCGGGTTCGTTCGTCATGATCGGCCGATCGGTAGGAGGGACTGGGGCGGGGGCACGATCAGTGCGGGTGGTCCTCGGTCAGCTTGAAGCCGAGTCGGCCGTGCGCGAAGGCGGCTCCGGCTCCGATGGCGGCCGCGACCCAGGCTGATTCGGCGAGCTCGGTCTCGGTCGCACCGGCGCGCACGGCGTTCTGGCCGTGGCCGTCGATGCAGTAGACGCACTGCTTGCTGATGCCCACGGCGTAGGCGATGAGCTCGCGGTACTTGAGCGGGATCTCGCGACCCTGCGGAGCGAAGACGGCGGTGTCGAAGGCGGTGAACGCCGCAAGGACGTCGGGGGTCTCCTTCTTGTAGGCGGCGGTGTAGCGGCGGTCGGCTGCGCGGTCGTAGTAGGCGTCGGTCATGGTCTTCCTTCGGAGGTCGGAGAGGGGGCGGAGGGGATGAGGTCACGGCCGGGCGGGGATCTCCAGGCCGAGGTTCTCCCGCAGGGTCGTGCCCTCGTACTCGGTGCGCAGCGAACCGCGCTCCTGCAGCAGCGGCACGACGCGGTCGACGAACTCGTCCAGACCACCCGGGTGCAGGTGCGATCCGAGGACGACCCCGTCGCCGCCTCCGCTCTGCACGAACTCGTCGAGACGGTCGGCGACCTGCTCAGCCGTGCCCACGTACTCCGTGCGGTCGAAGACGGTCTCGGCGAGACCGCGGAGGGTGAGGTCGCGCTCCTGAGCGAGCGCACGCCAGGCGCGCACGGTCCCCGCGCGATCACCGTGGATCAGTGCGCGGCCCTCGATCAGCGGCGGCGCCTCGAGGTCGGGCTCGAGATCGGGTACCGGCCCGTCGACGTCGAAGCCCGACAGGTCCCGGTTCCAGACCTGCTCGAAGAGCACCTGGATCGTGCGCGGTGTGAGTTGCTGATCGCGGATCCACCGCGCTCTCTCCTCCGCCTCCGCAGCGGTGCCGCCGAGGACGACGGCGGCTGACGGGAGGATCCGCACGGAGCCGGCCGGGCGACCCGCCGCCGCGACCCGGGCCGCGATGTCGCGCGCGAACTCGTGCGCCTCAGGTCCCCGGTGGTAGGGGGAGAAGATCACGTCGGCGCTCGACGCCGCGAAGTCGCGACCCTGCGGAGAGACGCCCGCCTGCACGATCACCGGGCGGCCCTGCGGGCTGCGCGGCACGGTGAAACGGCCGGAGACGTCGAACTGGCTGCTCGAGACGGCGAACGACCCCGTCGACGAGTCGGCGAGGAACTCGCCGGAGGGGGCATCGGCTCGCACGGCGTCGGAGGTCCAGGTGTCCCAGAGCGTCGTCACCGCGCGGACGGCCTCCTCGGCACGGGCGTAGCGGTCGGCGCGGTCGAGGAAGCCGCCGCGGCGGAAGTTCGCGCCCGTGAAGGCGTCGAAGGACGTGACCACGTTCCACCCCGCTCGTCCGCCTGAGAGGTGGTCGAGGGTCGCGATCTGACGGGCGAGCTCGAAGGGCTCGTTGAACGTCGCGTTGAGCGTGCCGACCAGGCCGATGTGCTCCGTGACCGCGGCCAGCGCGGCGAGGAGCGGCAGAGTGTCCGGTCGTCCGGCGATGTCATGGTCGAACGGGCGCCCCGCGCGCTCCCGCAGTGCCAGACCCTCGGCGAGGAAGAAGTAGTCGAACCGCCCGCGCTCCGCGGTCTCTGCGACGCGGCGGAACGTCGAGAAGTCGACCTGGCTGCCGGCGTCGGGGTGCTCCCACAGGGTGTGCTCGTTCACCCCGCCCACGTAGGCGGCGAGGACGATCTGCTTCGGTCGCCGCGTCATGACTGCTCCTCGGAGGCGTAGCGGTTCGGGATCGACGTGGGCAGGCCCAGGGCTGAGCGGAGGGTGCGGCCCTCCTCCGTCCCGACGAGCAGACCGCGTCGGCGCAGCTCGGGCACGAGGTCGTCGGCGATCAGCGGCAGATCGGTGGCGAGAACCGCGGGTCGGAGGCGGACGCCGTCATAGCCGAGCCGTGAGAGCTCGGCGATGCGGTCGGCGACGGACGCGGCCGACCCGGCGGCGACGGCGGCGTCGCCGGTGAGCGGTCGGCCGAGAGCGTCGAGGCGCGAGAGTCTGGCCGCGGCGGACTCCGCCGGGGTGTCGAGGACGACGACGAGGTCGGCGAGGACCCGCAGGCGCTCGCCCGTGCGCCCCGCCCCGCGCTCCGCCTCGGCGATCTCCTGGAGGATCCTCTCGGCGTCCGCTGCGTTCTGAGGCGTCGCGAACACGACGTCGGCCGAGCGCGCGGCGAAACGGTACGGGATGTCGGCGTGTGCGAGCGCGGCGACGACGGGCTGCCCCTGCGGCGGCCGGGGAGTGATCGCGGGGCCGCGCACCGAGAACCAGCGTCCTGCGAAGTCGACGCGGTGCACCTTGTCGGCGTCGAGGAAGCGATCGGTGGCGACGTCGCGGATCTCGGCGTCGTCCTCCCAGCTGTCCCAGAGTCTCCGTGCGACCTCGACGGCGTCGGCCGCCTCCTCGAAGAGCTCGTCGACGACGGCGCGGATCGCGGGGTCCTCGAGAAGGGGCGTGCCCGGCTCCGGCGGCACGATCGCCGCGATTCGTCGTCCGACGTGCGAGGCTTCGTCGACGCGTGACGACACCCTGACCTGCCAACCGCCCCGCCCCCGGCTCAGGTGGTCGAGCGTCGCGACGGCCTTCGACACGTGGAAGGGCTCCGTGTGCGTCACGGTGACCGTGGGCACGAGACCGATGCGGCTCGTGAGGGGGGCGACGTAGGAGGCGATCAGCAGCGCGTCGAGCCGGCCGCGGACCTCGTCGGTGCGGTCGTCGGCCAGGAAGGGGTCCGCCGATTGCAGGGCGAAGGAGTCCTCGATCGTCACGAAGTCGATCCCGCCGCGCTCCGCCCGCTGCACGATGTCCGCCCAGTACGCGCCGGTGAAGAGCGCGTCGGGACGGGCGCCGGGCTCGCGCCAGGACGCGGGGTGCCAGCCGTCGCCCTCGAGGGCGACGGCGAGGCTGAGGGGTGGGGCGGCGGTCATCGTGCTCCTCGGATCAGGGTGCCGGCTCGGACGAGCTCCTCGTCGTCGAGTGCGCGGAGGCGGCGCAGCAGCGCGCGCGCGACCTTGTCGTTCTCGCGGAACGACACCGCGTTCGTGCCCGGCCGGGAGAAGGCGCCGACGAACGGCGAGTCGGTGTACGGGCCGATCGCGTACCGGCGGCCGACGCGGCCTCCCGCCGTCGAGCGCAGCAGGGTGTCGTCCTGGTGCACGCGCAGCCTCCCGGTCGACAGGAGAGTGTCGCCGACGTCGACGAGGTCCTCGACCGCCGACCCCGACGCGACGAGCGCTCGCATCAGCGCGTCGTCACTCCTCGCAACGGACGTCCGGGGGAGGCGCGCGTCGACGAGAGCGTCAGCGAGGACGACCTGATCGGTCGCCCCGCCGCTCGCGACGAAGCGGCCCTCCTCTTCGGAGGTCTCCACACGGATGCCCGGGCCGAGGAAGTCGACGACGCCCGCGTCCGAGAGTGCGAGCAGCTCCTCGAGACGGTGCGCGGGCGGCCCGCTCGCGAGGAAGCTGAACCAGCCGAGCCACCATCCGTGCAGATCCTCGATCCGCGAGCGGGGTGTCCACCTCGCGGACGCGGTGAGATCGGCGACGAGGAAGTGGCTGCGCAGAAGGGCGAGGAAGAGCGCCATCGTGGCGCTGTGCTCCTGCCGGCTGCGCAGAGCCAGGTCGTCCCGGATGTAGGCGCGCACCGCCTCCTGCAGCGCCGAGCCGTCGGCGAACCGCACATCGGCGAACGGGCGGTCGAGATCGGGGAGGAGCAGCCTGTCGAGGCTGTCCGGCACAGTGTCCGCGACGAGCGCGGTCAGGGTCCGCGCATCTCCGAGGACCCGCTCGGCGTCGGCCCCGAGTGCGGGGAGAGCGTACCCCTGTCCCGCTTCGGGTCGCGGGCCGCGGGAGCCGGCGAGGACCGAGGCGCGCGGGTCGAGCCGCGAGAACACCTCCGAGAAGTGCGTCCAGTCGGTGCTCACCCGGTCGGGGTGCCCGGTGAAGAGCTCACGGTAGTAGCCCCAGAGCATCTCCTGGGCGATCAGGGGCCAGACGTCCTCGCTGAAGTCGAGCGGGCGGTGTCGCGAGCGCAGCTCCTCGACGACGGACGCCGAGAACCAGCGGGGCTCGGGCGCGGCTCCCTGGAGCGTCGAGCCGATCTTCGAGTGGTAGGGGACCCCGCGGCGGCTGCCGATCAGGATGCGCGGCTCACGTCCCGACGGGTGGTAGCGCAGTCCGCCGGCGTCGTCCCGTTCGAAGCGGCCGCCCCGGCCCTCGGTGAGCAGCACCAGGAGATCGACCGCGACCAGGCCGAAGCCGCGCACGATCACGTCGCGTCCGGCGCGGAGGGATCCGAGGTCGGCGTCGGCCGTGAACGACGGCGGCAGGTAGGCGAGGCCGTGGCGCTCGGCGAACCCGGCCAGCCGGGTCTCGTCGACCGTCGGCAGAGCGCCGCTGTGCCCGAGCGAGAACAGGACCAGGTCCGCCTCGATCACGTCGCCGGAGTCGAGGACGACCCGCTGCGCACCGTCGTCGCGGCCGAGCACCTCGACGACACGCGCCGCGTGCTCGCGGACCTCGACGTCAGGGCGGAGAGCGGCGAGCGCCTCCCGGTGGAACCAGCGCAGATAGAGGCTCTGCAGCCGGCGGGTGGGGAAGCTGTCGGCGCGGAGCCCGTCGAGCTCGCGGCGCACGGCTTCGTCGCCCTCTGCGAGCGCGATCCGGCCGGCCCGCACCGCCTCCGCCCACTCGATCAGCGAGGGTCCGGGGCGCACCGGCCCCTCGATCGTCGCGCTCGCGTCGGTGAACATCGTCACGTCGGCTGCGAGCGAGTTGAGCTTCAGCAGCGGCGACTGCTCGTAGCGCCAGATCCGGCCGGGGCCGACGGGGTACGGGTCGACGACGTGGACGACGAGCGCGGCCGGCCCGAGGGCGTCCTCGGCGGCGTTCGCGGCGAGGCGCTCGAGGACCCCGACCGCGCGGGGACCTCCCCCGACGATCACGAGGGAGCGGGTCCCGTCCGATGGCGCTGACATGCGTCCACGATGACTCTTCCCCCGTGAGGACGCCGCTCTGTGACGACTCGTGACGATGTGAAGAAGTGTGTAGCGGCGGGTTGGAGCCGGGTGGCCGCGGACCCTAGCGTCGGCCCCCACGGCGTGCAGAACGGTGCGCCCCGACAGGCAGGAGCCTCGAGTGCCCATCGAATTCCTCGGCATCGCCGCGCTCAACGACGGCAGCGAGACACGAGCACGCAGCGGCGCGAGCTTCGACCCGGAGTACACGGTGCGTCTGGCCGCGGCTCATGAGGACAGCGGGTGGGACCGCATCCTGTTCGCCTACCACTCCGGAGCCCCCGACCCCGCCGTCGCCGCCGCTTTCATCGCGTCGCGGCTCGAGCGCATCCAGCTGCTGCTGGCGCACCGGCCCAACGTCTCCTACCCCACGGTCGCGGCGAAAGCCTTCGCGACCCTCGATCAGCTGAGTGGAGGCCGCCTGAGCGTCCACGTGATCACGGGCGGGTCGGACGCGGACCAGGCCGCGGAGGGCGACTACCTGAGCAAGGACGAGCGCTACGCGCGCACCGCCGAGTACATCAGGATCGTCAAGCAGGTCTGGACGACCCGTGAGCCGTTCGATCACGTCGGGGAGCACTACCGCTTCTCCCGGTTCGTCAGCGACGTCTGGCCGGTGCAGCAGCCTCGGCCGCAGATCTCGTTCGGAGGCTCCTCTCCCGCCGCTCTGTCCGTCGGTGCCGCCGAGAGCGACGTCTACGCGCTCTGGGGCGAGCCGCTGCGGGACACCGCCGAGCAGATCCGCAGCATCCGGGAGGCGGCGGCGGCGGCCGGCCGCGACGTCGCGCCGCGCATCCAGGTCGCCTTCCGACCCATCCTCGGGGCCACCGAGGAGCAGGCCTGGGAGAAGGCGGAGGGGATCCTCCGCCGCATCGAGGCGCGCACCCGCGAGACCGCCCCCGGAGGCCTCGCCGCGCCGGAGAACACCGGCTCGCAGCGCCTCCTCGCGATCGCCGCCGCAGGCGACCGTTTCGATCGCGCGCTCTGGACCAGGGCGGGAGTCGCCGCGGGAGCGCGCGGCAACTCGAACGCCCTCGTCGGGACGCCGGAGACGGTGGCCGCCGCGCTGCTCGACTACGTCGATCTCGGGGTCGACATCATCTCGGCGCGCGGCTACGACTACGTCGACGACACCCTCGACTTCGGTCGCCACGTGATACCGCTGGTGCGCGAGGAGGTCGCTCGACGCGACGCCGCGGCCGCCCAGGCCGCCGAGGAGGCCGCTCGTGTCCTCGTCTGACACCGTCGCGGCCGACGAGTTCGTCCATGTGCGGGCCGATGACCCGCGGGCCCGGCCCCTGCTCGACGAGCTCGAGCGCGAGTACGACACCCGCTACGGCACCGCCTGGGGCGAGCCGGCATCGGCCGAGCTCGCGCGCTACCCGAGCGAGGTGTTCGCCCCGCCGGAGGGATCCTTCGTCCTGCTTCTGCGCGACGGCACCGCGATCGCCGGAGGCGCGCTGAAGAGATTCGACGACACGACCGCCGAGCTCAAGCGCATCTGGACATCCTCGGCGCACCGTCGGCAGGGACTCGCCCTGCGCGTGGTCGCCGAGCTCGAGGCGGAGGCCCGCCGGCTCGGCTACTCGACCGTCTACCTCACGACCGGGCCGCTCCAGCCGGAGGCGCAGCGGCTCTACCTCACCGCGGGCTACACACCGCTCTACGACGTGACCCAGCCTCCGGAGGTGGTCGTCCTGCACGGCTATGCGCGGACGCTCACCGATCGGCCGCTCGACGTCGCGAGGATCCGGACCGCGCACGACGACTCCTTCGCGCAGCTCACCGCGTCCCTGCCCGACGGCGGAGCACGCCTGCGCGGTGGCGTCACGGGGCGTGCCTCATGAGCGGCACGATCGCGCCGCCTCGACCGCGGGACACGTCCGGCCCCCTTCCCGGAGGCATCGACCTCGCCCGACTCGGCGAGCGGCCGGTGCTGCCGCTGCGCCACCCGGTGCGCTGGGTGGTCGCCGCACTGGTCCTCGTGCTCCTGCTGAACGCCGGACAGACCCTCTTCACGAACCCGTCGTGGGAGTGGCCGAAGGTCGGGACCTGGCTCTTCAGTCCGGCGATCCTGAAGGGGCTGCAGCTGACGCTCCTCGCCACCGCCATCAGCGCCGTGATCAGCTTCGTCGGAGGCCTCGTCGTCGCCGTAGCCCGGCTCTCGGGCAATCCGGTGCTGTCGACGCTCAGCTGGGTCTACATCTGGCTGTTCCGCTCGGTGCCGCTGATCCTCGTCCTCATCTTCCTGTTCAATCTCGGCAACCTGTATCCGACCGTCGGCATCGGCATCCCCTTCGGTCCGCAGTGGTCGGTGCCGACGGTGTCGCTGCTGCCTCCGCTCGCCCTCGGCGTGATCGGCCTGAGCCTGTCCGAGATCGCCTACAGCGCCGAGGTCGTCCGTTCCGGGGTGCTCGCGGTCGATCAGGGGCAGCACGAAGCGGCGAAGGCGCTCGGGATCCCGCAGCGCCGCCAGTTCACCCGCATCGTCCTCCCGCAGGCGCTCCGCTCGATCGTGCCCGCCTACGTGAACCAGATCATCGGCCTGCTGAAGGCGAGCTCGCTGCTGTTCTACGTCTCGCTGCTCGACCTGTTCGGGGTCGCTCAGAACCTCGGCAGCACGTACCCGACGGACATCATCCCCCTGCTCGTCGTCGCGACGATCTGGTACCTGGTGCTGACCTCGGCGATCTCGGTCGTGCAGTTCTACATCGAGCGCTTCTACGCCCGCGGCGCGCACCGGGAGCTCGCGCCCACGCCCCTCCAGCGGGTGCGGCGCTCGCTCGCCGGCCTGAGGAGTGCGCGATGACCGCCGCCATCGAGATCCACAACGCGACCAAGTCCTACGGCGACCGGACCGTGCTCCGGGGAGTCGACCTGCGCGTCGAGGCGGGCACCGTCACGGTTATCCTCGGTCCGAGCGGCTCGGGCAAGTCGACCCTGCTGCGGGCGATCAACCATCTCGAGAAGCTCGACGAGGGGTTCGTCTCCGTGAACGGCGAGCTGATCGGGGTGCGGCTGCGCGGCGGTCGGCTCAAGGAGCTGCGCGAGAAGGAGATCCTGCGCCAGAGGGCGAGGATCGGCTTCGTCTTCCAGAGCTTCAACCTCTTCCCGCACCTGACGATCCTCGAGAACGTCACCGAGGCGCCGATCTCGCAGGGGCAGCCGCCCGCGGAGGCCCGCGAGCGGGCACGCGCCCTGCTCGAGCACGTCCGTCTCGCCGACAAGGCGGCGGCCTATCCGAGGCAGCTCTCCGGCGGCCAGCAGCAGCGCGTGGCCATCGCGCGTGCGCTCGCGCTCGACCCCGAGGTGATCCTCTTCGACGAGCCGACCTCGGCTCTCGATCCCGAGCTCGTCGGGGAGGTGCTGCAGGTCATCCGGTCGCTGGCCGAGAGCGGCCGCACCCTCATCGTCGTGACCCACGAGATCGGCTTCGCCCGCGAGGTCGCCGACCGGGTGGTGTTCGTCGACGACGGCCTCGTCGTCGAGCAGGGCAGCCCGAGCGAGGTCCTCGACCGCCCGCAGAATCCGCGGACCCGCGACTTCCTCGGCCGAGTCCTCGGCTGAGCCCCCGCACTCCTCCTCCTCTCCATCCGCACGACAGACACAGGAATCGAATCATGACCAGACCGCACATCACTCGTTGGACCAGAGTCGGGGCGCTTCTCGCTGCCGCCGCGCTGACGACGGGCCTCGCGGCCTGCTCCGGTGCCGCCGCCTCCGACCCGGCCTCCCCGGGAGCCGCCTCCGGCACCACCACCGTCACCGTGGGTGCCCTCTCCAACGGAGCGGCGACCGAGACGGACATCGACGTGCCGGTCGTCGACGAGATCCGCGGCACGCTGCCGCAGGAGATCCTCGACCGTGGGACCCTGACGATCGGCGTCGGCGCTCTCCCCGCAGGCTTCCCTCCGCTCGCGTTCACCGGGACCGACACCGAGACCCTCACCGGCTCGGAGCCCGATCTCGGCCGCCTCGTCGCCGCCGTCCTCGGGCTGCAGCCCGAGGTGGAGAACTCCACCTGGGACAACCTCTTCGTGGGCATCGACACCGGAGGCAGCGACGTCGGCTTCTCGAACATCACCGTCACGGAGAAGCGCAAGGAGAAGTACGACTTCGCCTCCTACCGCGCCGACACCCTCGCGTTCCAGGTCCTCGCCTCGAACGACTGGGAGTTCGACGGCGACTACGAGAACCTCGACGGACTCACCGTCGCGGTCAGCAGCGGCACCAACCAGGAGAAGATCCTGCTCGAGTGGCAGGCCCGTCTGCAGTCCGAGGGCAGGTCCCTGGAGATCACGCGACTGCCCGATGCCAATTCCGTCACTCTCGCTCTCGGCTCCGGCCGGATCGACGCCTACTTCGGGCCCAACCCGACGACGGTCTACCAGAACCGGATCTCGGAGGACGGCGCCGACCCGACCCGCAACGCCGGCACGTTCTCCGGAGCGGGCGAATCGCTCGACGGGCTGATCGCGGCGACTGTGAAGAAGGACTCCGGACTCGCCGAGCCGATCGCCCAGGCCCTCGGCTACCTCATCGGGAACGGTCAGTACCAGGACTGGCTGTCGGCCTACGGCCTGCAGGACGAGGCCGTGGACGAGGCCCTGGTGAACCCGCCCGGGCTCCCGCTCGACAACAGCTGAGCCGCCCCCGCCTCGGGCGCCCCGATCGACCAGCGGGGCGCCCTCCGCCCGCTTCCCCGAGGACTCCCATGCACCTGTTCGACTCGCTCACGCGCGAACGACTCGACCGCCCGACGAGCCGCAAGTGGAGCCTCCGCCCCGGCACCATCGGAGCCTGGGTCGCCGAGATGGACTTCGGTACGGCGCCGGCCGTTCGGAGGGCACTGCACGACGCCGTGGCCGGCGACGTGCTGGGCTATCTGTCCCCCTCGACTGCGGGCGAGCTGGGCGAGGCCGCCGCGGAGTACCTCGCTGAGCAGTACGCGTGGACGGTCGACCCCGCCCGCGTGCACTCCGTCTCGGATGTCATGGCCGCGCTCGGAGTGGCCGTCACCGAGTTCTCCCGCCCCGGCTCACCGGTGATCGTGCCTACCCCCGCTTACATGCCGTTCCTCACCTACCTGTCGGCCATCGGACGCGAGGTGATCGAGGTCCCGGGAACGATCGTCGACGGCCGCTGGGAGCACGACCTCGACGGGATCGATGCGGCCTTCGCGCAGGGAGCGGGCACCCTGGTGCTCTGCAATCCGCACAACCCGACGGGCTCGGTCCTGCCACGGTCCGAGCTCGAAGGTCTCGCCGCTGTCGTCGAGCGCCACGGCGGGCGGGTCTTCGCCGACGAGATCCACGCGCCGCTGCGGTTCGACGGCGTCCCCCACATCCCTTACGCCTCGGTCTCGGAGGAGGCCGCCCGGCATTCCGTCACCGGAACGAGCGCCTCGAAGGCGTGGAACATCCCCGGCCTGAAGGCCGCGCAGCTGATCACCACGAACGACGCAGACGAGGACGTCTACTCGCGCTTCGGGTTCGCGGTGCAGCACGGCGCTTCGAATCTCGGCGTGATCGCCTCGACGGCCGCCTACCGGGAGGGCGGAGCGTGGCTCGACGAGGTCGTCGACTACCTCGACGGCAACCGGCGCCTCATCGCCGACTTCCTCGCCTCCGAGCTGCCCCGGATCGGGCACCGCACCCCGGAGGCGACGTATCTCGCCTGGTTCGACCTGGGTGCTCTCGGCCTCGCCGATCCCGCGCAGCACCTGCAGCGCGAGGCGGGAGTGACGCTCACCTCCGGACGCCTGTGCGGCGCCGGCTACGCCGACCACGTGCGTCTCGTCTTCGCCATGCCGCGTCCCCTCCTCCTCGAGACGCTCGAAGCCGTGCGGGCCGCCGTGTGAACGGCGGAGCGCCTTCGCGGGGACTCGACGAGGTGGGACGGCGGAGCACCGAGGCGGGCGGCATCGCACGACAGTGGCGAGGAGCCGTCCTTCAGCGCCTCCGCTCCCTCTGCACCCCCGATGAGGCCGGGCCGCCGGCGGTGGACCGGGCGGCCTCGCGTGTCGAGGCTGTGCAGCTCGCCCACGAGATCGAGCACGGATTCTTCCGCCCGGTGCCCGGCCGGGCGCAGGATCCGGAGTGAGACGGGGCGGACCCCCCCTACGTCCCGAAGAGGTTGGCGCGGGTCCCGCCGGGAGCGAGCTCGTCGCGGAGGATCCCGCGGCGGCGCAGGACGGGGACGAGGTCGTCGAGCATCCGGTGCAGGGTGACGGGGTGCAGGTCCCCGGAGAGGAGCAGCCCGTCGCTGCCGCCGTCGTCGCCGAGCTCCTCGACGAAGTCGGCGAACTCCTCCGCGGTACCGACGAAGCCGGCGCGCTCGGCGACGCGGCCCTTGCGCGCCTTCCTGATGAGCAGCTCCCGCAGCGGAGCGTCCTCCGTGCCGCCGTACAGGCCGGCGATGGTGCCGTGCGAGACGTGCTCGCCGAACACCGACCGCGGGACGGGGAGATCCAGGTCCAGCCCGGTGAGGTCGGTCTCCAGATCGCTCGACCAGCCGAGCGCGATCCGCCGCAGCGCGTCCTCGTCGGGGTGGCGCGACGCCTCGACGACGCGCGCGGCCTCCTCCGGGCTCGACACGATCTCGGGCTTCACGACGAAGAGCACGCGCAGGTCGTCCGCCGTCCGCCCGTGCTGCTCGGCCGCGGCGAGCACGCGCGCCCGGTAGTCGCGCACCGCCCGGGCCTCCAGAGGGGCGAGCGCGAGCTGCACGTCCGACTGCGTGCCGGCGAAGGCCAGGCCGCGCGGAGACCCGCCGGGGGAGACGACGATCGGGTCGCCGTTCGCGAAGGGGACGGCGTTCAGGGGTCCGTCCACGTGGAAGTGCTCCCCGCGGTGCCGGAACGCGTCGATCCGGGTGCCGTCGGCGTAGCGGCCCGACCCGGGGTCGGCGATCAGCGCGCCCTCGCCCCAGCTGTGCCAGAGCCGGCGGACGACCGCCATCCACTCGTCCGCCCGGTCGTAGGCCGCGTCGTGCGACAGCGGCTCCAGGCCCACGTGGCGGGCGCTGCCGACGTCGGTGACCAGGTTGATCCCGAAGCGGTCGGAGCTGAGGTGCTGCAGCGTCGCCGCCTGCCGGGCGGCGAGGTACGGGGGCGTGATGCCGGCGTTGATCGTCGGCGCCAGCCCGATCCGCTCGGTCGCCGCGAACAGGTACGGCGCCAGGAGGAGCGGATCGTGCTTCGGCCCGCCGTACGCTCCCCGCACCCGCAGGTCGAGCGTCTCCGGGGAGCCGAGCGAGACGGCGTCCTCCATCACGATCAGCTCGAAGCCGGCCTGCTCCAGCTCGCGGGCCGACTGCTGGTAGAGGCCGGGCTTCGTCCAGTCGTGGTTCCACTCCCGGTAGGGGTGCCCCCATCCCTGCGGTCCGAAGCCCCGGGAGAAGAACCAGCCGAAGTGCTGACGGCGCGCCACGCTCACACCTCCGCGAGCGCGGGGAGGGCGCGTGCGCGCACCGCGGCGAGCCCGCGTTCGAGGTCGCGGAGGAGGTCGTCGACGTCCTCGATCCCGATCGACAGCCGGAGGAGCCCGGGGTGGATCCCGGCGGCGGCGCGCTCGGCGGGGGTGCGTCCGGCGTGGGTGGTCGACGCGGGATGCAGCACCAGCGAGCGCACGTCGCCGAGGTGGGTCATGTGGCTGAACAGCTCGACGGCGTCGATGAAGGCGGCCGCGCCCGCCTCCCCTCCGGCCACGGTGAAGGAGAAGACGGAGCCCTGCCCGCGGGGGAGCAGGCGCTGCGCGAGGGCGAACGACGGGCTCGACTCCAGGCCGGAGTAGTCGACCGACACGACCTCGGGCCGCCCCTCGAGGAAGCGGGCGACGGCGAGGGCGTTCGCCGAGTGCCGCTCGACCCGGAGCGACAGCGTCTCGACGCCCTGCCGCAGCAGGAAGGAGTTCAGCGGTGACGGCGTCGGTCCGAGGCGGGAGACCACGATGTCCCGCGTGTACGAGACGAGGGCGCGCCGGCCGTGCTGCTCGGTCCAGCTGCGGCCGCCGAACGACCGCTCCTCCTGGTTGAGGTGCGGGAAGAGCGCGGGGCGCGCCGCCCAGTCGAACGTGCCGGCGTCGACGATCACGCCGCCGAGGGCGGAGCCGTGCCCGGCGAGGAACTTGCTGGTCGAGTGCACGACCACGTCGGCACCGTGCTCGATCGGGCGGAGGAGGTACGGGGTCGCGAGCGTGTTGTCGACCACGAGCGGCAGCCCGTGCCGGTGCGCGATCGCGGCCAGCGCCGGGAGGTCCAGCAGATCGTTCTTCGGGTTGGGGATCGGCTCGCCGAAGAGGACCCGGGTGTCGGGCCCGATCCGCCGCTCCCACTCGCCGAGGTCCGACGCGTCGTCGACGAAGTCCACGCCGATCCCGAGCCGCCCGAAGTTCTGCACCAGCAGCCCGCGGTTGCCCTCGTAGAGGCGGCGCGAGGAGAGCACCCGGTCGCCGGCCTGCAGGATCCCCAGGAGAGCGGAGGCGGTGGCCGCCTGGCCGCTCGCCACCAGGATCGCCTCGGCGCCGCCCTCGAGATCGGCGAGCCGACGCTCGACCTCCTCGGTGGTCGGGTTCCCGTTGCGGGTGTAGAGGTAGCCCTCGTCCTCGCCGGCGAACCGCTCGCGAGCGTGCTCGAAGCTGTCGAACACGAAGCCGGCGCTGAGGTGCACGGGCGTGACGCGCGCTCCGTGGGCGCCGTCGGGCGCGGCACCGGCGTGCACCTGGCGCGTGGTGAAGCCGGCCGCCGCGGAGGCACGGGGTGCGGGCGCGGAGACCCTGGTCGCGGCGCTCGCCGCCGCAGTGGTCGCGGTGGTCGCCGGTGCAGTGATCGTCACGGTGTGCTCCTGTCCAGACGCCCGGAAGGCGGATGCCGGGAGCCTGTCAGGCCGAGGGGAGTGCGCGCCGGATCGTGACGGAGTGTGACTGCGCGGGTCGTGGACGTCGACCGCTCGGCGTCCACGGGTCGTGCCTCAGCTGTGCGTCGTGTTCGCTCGGATCTCCTCGACGGACAGCTCCGGTGCGCCGCCCGCTGCCGCCGCCGGGTCCATCCAGACGAAGTCCCAGTGGTGGCCGTCGAGGTCGTCGAAGCTCTTGGAGTACATGAATCCGTGGTCCTGCTCGCCGGCCGGGGTCGCCCCCGCGGCGAGGGCCTTCCCGTGGAGCGTGTCGACCTCCTCCCTGCTGTCGGCGCTGAGGGCGAGCTGCACCTCGGTCGAGGTGGTGGCGTCGATGATCGGCTTGCTGGTGAACTCCGCGAAGAACTCCCGCGTGAGCAGCATCGCGGTGATCGTGTCGCTGATCACCACGCTGACGGCGTTCTCGTCGCTGAAGCCCTCGTCGATCGAGTAGCCGAGCGATTCGTAGAAGGCTCTCGCCCGGGCGAGATCGGCGACGGCCAGGTTGACGAAGATCGTGGTGGGCATCGGTGCACCGTTCCTGTCGGGTCGCCGGTGGCACGCCGCCGCCGGTCGTGACTGCATGATGATGACCGGCCGGCGGCGGTGTCAAGGAAGCGCCGTCGAGAAGGCGGCGGATGCCCGGTGCGGGGCGCCCGGGTGAGACTGCGGCGCGCGAGCGGGGAGCGGCTCATCGTCGTGAAGCCCTTTGGGAAGGGTCGTCACGGCTCCGCGTCCGCGCCAGTTCTGGTGGAAACCGCGCCTGTACGGAGAAGGCTGTTGTTCCCTCGGCCGCTCGAACCTATGGTCGGCGATCGTGACCGCGGCGGCGGGGCTCCTCCTCCGTGACGGACCGCTCGGAAGGGTTGACCATGCGACGAAGCAGAACGTTCCACCTCTCGATCACCGCTGTGATCGCCTGCCTGACCGTCGGGACGGTCGCACCGGCCCCAGTCGCTCCTGCCGCCTCGACGAGTGTCCCGGTCGTCGTGAGCCGCGTCGACGGCATGTCCACGGGATTCCTCAGCGGTGTCGACGTCTCCTCCGTCCTCTCCCTCGAGGAGAGCGGGGTCGTCTTCCGCGAGAGGAGCGGCTCTCCGGCGGATCTCTTCGCCGTCCTCGCTGATGCGGGCGTCACGGCGGTCCGGGTCAGGGTGTGGAACGATCCGTTCGATGACCGCGGCCGAGGCTACGGCGGCGGGAACGTCGACGTCGGGCGAGCCGTCGAGGTCGGCAGACGCGCCACGGCTGCTGGACTGGGAGTGCTGGTCGACTTCCACTACTCCGACTTCTGGGCGGACCCCGGTCGTCAGCTGGCTCCGAAGTCGTGGGCCGGCTCGACGCCGGAGGCGACGGCAGCAGCCGTGCGAGGCTTCACGGTCAGCGCGCTGCGGAGGTTCGAGGACGCCGGCGTCGACGTGCGCGTCGTTCAGGTCGGAAACGAGACGAACACCGGGATGGCCGGCTACTCCCGCGACGCCACATCGATGGACGCCTCCCTCGCAGCGCTCTTCGCAGCGGGTGCTTCCGCCGTGCGGGAAGTGCTGCCGCATGCTCTTGTCGCTCTGCACTTCACGAACCCGGAATCCGTCGGGCGGTACTCGGCGATCGCCGCGGGGCTCCACCGCTTCGGAGTCGACTACGACGTCTTCGCGAGCTCCTACTATCCGTACTGGCACGGCTCGACCGCGAACCTCACCGAGGTGCTGGCCCAGGTCTCACGGACCTACGGCAAGAAGGTGATGGTCGCCGAGACCTCGTGGCCGTACACCCTGACGGACGGCGACGGGCATCCGAACGTCATCGCCACTGCTCCCTCTTCGAGCCGGTACCCGATCAGTGTGCAGGGCCAGGCGACGGCTCTCCGGGATGTCGTCGCAGCAGTGCGCGATGTCGGATCGACGGGCATCGGCGTCTTCTACTGGGAGCCGGCCTGGCTGCCCGTCGGTCCTCCATCGGCTCTCGCCGCGAACCGGTCGCTCTGGGAGCGCTTCGGCGCGGGATGGGCGACGAGCCGCGCCGCGGGCTACGACCCGGTCCACGTCGGCGGGAGTCACGGCGGATCGGCCTGGGACAACCAGGCCCTGTTCGCTGCGGACGGCCGTCCCCTTGAATCCCTGCGCACCTTCGAGTACCTTCGCGGCACCCGCGGTTCCCGCGAGGTCTCGACCTCGGAGTGAAGCAGGTGGTCGATCCTCAGTGGTCCCGCCGCACGACCCGGACGCCCTTCCCCGGAACGACCACGGTCCCGTCCACGGTGCTGCCGGTGATGAGCTCGAGCGTGCCGGGGCTCGCGACCGCCGCGTCCGTCTCGGCATGGTTGATGAGGAAGGTGAAGTCCGCGACGTCACCGTGGCGGACGACGACTTCGAGCCCTTCCACTGTCTCGGCGGGTGGAGTGATGCCGGCGTCCGTGAGCAGGGTGTCGACGAAGTCCGCGAGGTCGTCGCCCCGGAGCCGCGTGGAGAGGTACCAGGCCGATCCGTCGCCGAGCACGTTGCGGGTGATCGCCGGTCCTCCGGCAGCTGGTCCGGTGGCGTACCGCGCTCTCTCGACCGCGCCCTCGAGGGCGATGTCGTCGGTCCAGCCGCTTCCTCGCGCTCCGGAGTCGAGCTCGACGACCTCGCCGTCGCGGAGCGGCAGGAACTCGGGGATCGAGAGGCCGAGGACCTCGCGGAGGGCGCCGGGGAAGCCGCCCTCGTGCACGGCGTCGTTCTCGTCGACGATCCCTGAGAAGTAGGAGGCGGCGAACGTGCCGCCGGCGCGGACGTACTCGGTCACGTTCGAGGACGACGTCCGGTCCATCAGGTAGAGCGAGGGGGCGAGGACGAGGCCGTAGCCGCTGAGATCGGAGTGGGGGTGGGCGAAGTCGACCGTGACACCGCGCTTCCAGAGCGCGGAGTAGAAGGCCTCGATCCGCTCGCGGTGATCGAGCTCGACCGAGGGCCGCCACTCCAGATCGTGCGCCCAGAAGGACTCGATGTCCCACAGGATCGCGACGCGAGTCCGGACGACGGAGCCGAGGACCGCTGAGAGGCGGTCGAGGTCGGCGCCGAACTCGACGACCTCCTTCCAGACCCGCGTCCGCGCCCCGGCGTGGGGGAGCATCGCGGAGTGGAACTTCTCGGCTCCGTACCGGGAGGCCCGGAACTGGAAGAAGAGGACCGCGTCGGCCCCGCGCGCGAGATGGCTCGCGGCGTTGCGTGCGAGCTCACCGGGGCGTTTCGCGATGTTGCGCGGCTGCCAGTTCACCGCCGACGTCGAGTGCTCCATGAGGATCCACGGACGCCCTCCGGCGAAAGATCGCGTGAGGTCGGCGTCCATCGCCAGCAGCACGTGGTTGTCGTGGCGCTCTGCGGCCAGGTAGTGGTCGTTCGAGACCAGGTCGACCTCGCTGCTCCATCTCCAGTAGTCGATCGAGGGGCAGTTGGTGGCCATGAAGTTCGTGGTGACCGGCTTGTCCGAGTAGCGCTTGATCGCGTCGCGCTCCGCCGTGAAGCAGGCGAGGAGCGCGTCCGAGGTGAAGCGGGCGAAATCGAGCCGCTGCGTCTGGTTCACGACGGTGGCCGCGACCCGTGGCGCGTCGATCTCGTCCCACTCCCCGTACACCTGGCCCCAGAAGAGCGTGCCCCACGCCGCGTTCAGAGCGCCGAGCGTCGCGTACTTCGCCTGCAGCCAGGCGCGGAAGGCCGCGACAGAGTAGTCGGAGTAGTCCTCGCTGACCGGAGCGCCGTACTCGTTGTGCACGTGCCAGAGGACCACCGCGGGATGCGCGGCGTAGCGCTGCGCGAGCTGCTCCGTGACGGCGACGGCCGCCGCCCGGTACTCGGGCGAGCTCGGGCTGACCATGCCGCGCGAGCCCCGGCCCAGGGTGACGCCCTCCCGGGTGACAGGGTGGGAGTCCGGGTACGCCTTCCAGAACCAGGCGGGCGGGACGGTCGTCGGGGTCGCGAGGTCGACATCGATCCCGGCGCCGTGCAGCAGATCGAGCAGCTCGTCGAGGAACCCGAAGTCGTACCGGCCCTCCTGCGGCTCGAGCAGTGCCCAGGAGAAGATCCCGACGCTGACGAGGTCGACGCCCGCCTCGCGCATCAGGGCGACGTCCTCCGCCCAGACCTCCCGCGGCCACTGCTCGGGGTTGTAGTCGCCTCCGTAACGCAGCCCCGGCCGCCCCGGGATCCACGGAGCCCGGGGGAGCGGACGCCCGTCGGCTCCGGGGAGCCGGTAGCGGAAGGCGGAGGGGGTGTCGCCGGTAGCGGTGGTCATGCGAGCTGTCTCCTTCGGCTGTGCGCGGTCCCAGTGTCGTGCCCTGGTGCGGGTGGCTGCGCCACTGTTGACAGGACCATACACGTATGGCTAACTGTAACCGCTCACAGGGCACGCCGCCGTCCTCCTCCCGAGCGGAGGCGCCGGGGATCGACGAACCAGCTTCTTCAAGGAGGACGAATGCACATCCCGTTCCGCAGGATCCGCTCCCTCGGCGCCGCCGCTGTCACCGGAGCGCTCCTGCTCACCGGTTGCTCCACCGGCTTCGACGACGGAGCCTCGGGCACTGTCGAGCTGACGTATTGGGCCTGGGCGCCGAACCTCGATCAGGTCGTCGACATCTGGAACGAGGACCACCCGGAGATCCAGGTCACCGTCAGCAAGCAGGACGGCGGCGACCCCGCCATCACCAAGCTGCTCACCGCCGTCAAGGCGGGCAGCGGAGCCCCCGATCTGGTTCAGGCCGAGTACCAGAAGATCCCCACCCTCGTCGCGGCGGATGCTCTGGCCGACATCTCCGACGAAGGCGCCGGCGATCTGGAGGGCAGCTTCTCCGACGGCACCTGGTCGGCCGTCACGCTCGGAGGTGACGCCGTCTACGCGATCCCCCAGGACTCGGGGCCGATGATGGCCTACTATCGCGCGGACATCCTCGAGAGCCTCGGCCTCGGCGTCCCGACGACGTGGGAGGAGTACGCCGCGGCCGCGGAGGCCGTCCACGCCTCCGACCCGGCCCGACACCTGGGCACCTTCTCCTCCAACGACGCGGGCTGGTTCGCCGGCCTCGCGCAGCAGGCCGGAGCCTCCTGGTGGTCGACGGACGACCGGAGCTGGGGCGTCGACATCGACGCCGGACCGACCGAGAAGGTCGCGGCCTACTGGGGAGAGCTCGTCGAATCCGGGGCGATCGGCAACACGCCGATGTACACGCCGGAGTGGAACGCAGGGTTGAACGACGGTTCGCAGGTCGGCTGGATCAGCGCCGTCTGGGCACCCGGCGTGCTCAGCGGCAACGCCCCCGACACGAAAGGCGCGTGGATCGCCGCAGCTCTGCCGCAGTGGGACGCCGCGAACCCCTCCAGCGGGAACTGGGGAGGAAGCACCACGGCAGTCACCAGTCAGACGAAGAAGACCGCGGCCGCTGCCGAGTTCGCGACCTGGCTGAACACGGATCCGGTGGCGGTCGCGGCACTCGCCGAGGTCGCGGGCGTCTACCCGGCGGCGACCGAGGCGGCGAGAGCAGCGCTCAGCAGCCCGCCCGACTTCTTCAGCACCCAGGGGGACTTCTCCGACATCGCCGCCGCCGCCTCCGAGTCGGTCGCTCCGTTCACCTACGGGCCGAACGTGAACGTCGCCTTCAGCGCGTACAACGACGAGTTCGCGAAGGCCGCCGCCGCGAGGACGCGGTCCGCCTTCGTCGACGCCGTGGCCGAGATGCAGCGGATCACCTCCGACGACCTCGTGAAGAGCGGCTTCTCCGTGGAGTGACCGGTGCGCGGCCCGCGTCCACCATCGGGCCGCGCGCCTCCCGGCGGCGAGGATCCGGCGCCGCTTCCCGACCGCTCTCGTTCCGAAGGACTCGGCATGGCTCCCCCACCCCTGACTCTCCCGACCGCGCCGCCGAGGAGAGGGCGACTCGGCACCGGCTTCCGCGCCCGAGTACTCGCTCCCTATGCGATGCTCGCACCGGCGATCGTGCTCTTCGCCGCCTTCATGGCCGCGCCGATCCTCTACACCGTCATGCTCAGCTTCCAGAAGAAGCAGGCCGTTGGGCTCGGCCTGGGTTCCGGCGGCCGGAAGCAGGTCTTCGCCGGCATCGAGAACTACCTCGGGTCGCTCAGCGATCCGGAGTTCGGGGCCAGCGTCGGACGGGTGCTCCTCTACGGGCTCGTCCTCATCCCGTGCATGCTCGGTCTCGCGCTCCTCTTCGCTCTCCTCCTCGACGCGAGGCGGGCCCGTGCGGTCTCGTTCTCGAGGGTCTCGATCTTCCTGCCTTACGCCGTACCGGCCGTCATCTCCTCGCTGCTCTGGGGATTCCTCTACCTGCCGGCCGTCTCGCCTTTCGCGTACGTGATTGAGCGGCTGGGCGGGGAAGCCCCCGACATCCTGTCCTCCGGCGCCGTCGTCTTCGGGATCGCGAACATCGCGCTCTGGGGCGGCGTCGGATTCAACATGATCGTCATCCACACCGCCCTCCAGGCCATTCCCTCCGACGTCTACGAGGCGGCACGGATCGACGGGGCGAGCGATCTGCAGATCGCGCTGCGCATCAAGATCCCGATCGTCACCCCCGCTCTGGTGATGACGGCGCTCTTCTCGATGGTCGCAACTCTGCAGGTGTTCGCCGAGCCGACGACGCTGCGACCGCTGACCAACAGCCTCTCGACCTCCTGGTCCCCGCTGATGCTCGTCTACCGGGACGCGTTCACCCGCGACGACATCCACTCCGCCGCCGCGACCTCCGTCGTGATCGCGCTCGCCAGTTTCGCCGTCTCCTTCCTCTTCCTCCGGGTCGTGCAGAAGCGAGCCTTCGGACAGGAGGACTGATCCGTGCCCGGCATCCTTCAGCGGCCCCCCGCCCGCACCGTCGGGCGGACACGGTCCAGGACCGCACGCCGCGACCCCGATCGCGGACGTCCGGGCTGGATCGCGACGACGATCCTGCTGATCGGCGCCGTCTACTGCCTCTTCCCCGTGCTGTGGGTGGTGACGGCGTCCACGAAGAGCGGCGGCGAGCTCTTCTCCACCTTCACGCTCGCGCCCGGCTCGCATCTGATCGACAACGTGGTCGCTCTCGCGCAGTACCGGGGAGGTCTGTTCTGGCGCTGGATGCTGAACACCGCGCTCTACGCGGGCGTCGGTGCAGTGGTCTCTACCTGGGTATCGGCACTGTCGGGATACGTGCTCGCGAAGTTCGACTTCCCCGGCAGGAAGGGCGTCTTCGCCGTCCTGCTGATGGGCGTCCTCGTCCCCGGCGTGATCCTCGCGATCCCTCAGTACTTCCTGCTGGCCGAGGTGGGGCTGACCAACTCGTTCTGGGGAGTGCTGCTGCCGCAGATCATCAGCCCCTACGGCATCTACCTCGCGCGGATCTACGCCGCGGCCGCCGTGCCGACGGAGGTCATCGAGGCCGCCCGGACCGACGGCGCCCGGGAGATGGGGATCTTCACCCGGATCGCCGTTCCGATGCTCCTGCCGGGGCTGGTGACGATCTTCCTCTTCCAGTTCGTCGCGATCTGGAACAACTTCATGCTGCCGTACATCATGCTCGGCGACGACTCGCTCTTCCCGCTCACGGTCGGCCTGAACGGGCTGCTCAACCAGGGCGCCTCCGCGCCGGCGCTCTACACGCTGGTCATCACCGGGGCACTCCTCTCGATCCTGCCGCTGATCGCGATGTTCCTCGTCCTGCAGCGGTTCTGGCGGGTCGACCTGGCGGCCGGGGCGGTGAAGTGACGCGGATGCCTTCGCGCGGAAGAGGCGGGACGCCCTCACGCCCCACGATTCAGGACGTCGCTGTCGAGGCCGGTGTCTCGCGCGGGACGGTCTCGCGCGTGCTGAACGGCGGAAGATGGGTCAGCCCCGAAGCGCACGCGCGAGTGGAGGCGGCGATCACGAGGACCGGCTACCGCGCCAATCCCCACGCCCGGAGCCTGTCCCGCAGCCGCACCGACACGGTGGCCTTCCTCCTCACGGAGGACGCGCGCTCGCTCTTCGAGGATCCGAACTTCGCCACTCTGCTCCGAGGCGCCTCAGCCGCACTCGCGGAGCACGACGTCGCCCTCGTCCTCATCCTCGCGGGGACGGAGCACGAGCAGAGGCGAGCCCTCGCCTACATCGACGCGGGCCACGTCGACGGGGTCCTGCTCATCTCCGCCCACGTCGGCGCACGGCTGCTCACGGACATCCAGAGATCCTCAGTGCCGGCCATCGCCTGCGGCGTGCCGGTCGGCTACGAGAAGCGCATGGGCTACGTCGCCGCCGACGACGAGGAGGGAGCGCGGGAGATGGTCGCTCATCTGCGGAGCCTCGGACGCTCGCGCATCGCCACGATCGCCGGACCGCCCGACACTACGGGAGGGATCGCGCGGCTCGCGGGCTACCGCGCGGAGGTGGGCGGTGCGGAGGCGGTGGAGTTCGGCGACTACGGACGGGCCGGTGGGGCCACTGCGATGGAGGCGCTTCTCGCCGCGCATCCCGACATCGACGCCGTCTTCGCCGCCAACGACCGCATGGCAGCAGGCGCTATCGACGCACTCGCCCGGCTCGGCAAGCGTGTGCCGGAGGACGTCGCCGTCGGCGGATTCGACGATTCGGCCGTCGCCCTCACGACGGACCCGCCGCTGACGACCATGCGGCAGCCCTTCGAGCGGATCAGCGCGGAGATGGTCCGCCTCCTCCTGCAGGCGATCGAGGGGGAGCGCCCGGCTGCCATCACCCTGCCTACGGACCTGGTGAGGCGCGGGTCGACCCAGCCCGGCGTGAGCCCCTGACGACGGCGGTGCCGGTCTGGGCCTCGCGATCACCCGGGCGATCCTCGCCCGGGCAGGCGGGACCGTCACCGTCTCGACGTCGTTCACCCGGCCCGCCGGGGGCCGGTCTTCACGGCGACCCTCTCGGTACCGGCCTGACGGCGACTGCCCGGCAGCGGTCATCATGGGAGGCGTGCGCCGGTGGTCGGGTCCGACACCGCAGCACGGGCAGGAGGGAGCGGGAGTGGTCCGGACCCTCGTCCTCACCGCCGTCGCGGCAGCCCTCCTCGCCGCCGCCTGGACCGCGATCGGACCCTCGCATCCGGTCTTCGCCGCGGTCGCGCAGATGGTCCTCACCAGCTGGGCGGCCCTGACCTTCGGTGCGCGCACGCGTCCGCTCGAGCAGTCCTGGTTCGACGTGGGTCGCCGCGAGCCGGCGCTGCTGCGAGCGCTCGGGGTCGGCGTCTTCGGCCGGCTGCTCGACGTCGTCGGGTGGAACCGCCTCGTCACCCGCGAGCGCGGCTTCGACGGCACGCGCGCGGGACTGACCGCTCTCGATCAGCACACCCGCCGCTCCGAGGCGGTGCACCTCGCGTGCACGGCCGTCGGAGTCGCGCTCGCCCTCGCCGCGACGGTCACGGGTGCGACGGGCGGCGCGGCCTGGCTGCTCGGGTCGACGATCGCCGTCCAGCTCTACCCCGCGCTGCTGCAGCGGCTGGTGCGGGCGCGCATACAGCGGGCGGGGCGGGCGGCGCGCGGTGCGCTTCACGACGTCGCGGACTCGGGAGACAGCGCCCCCGGCGGCGGACCGACCACGGCTCCGAAAGGGCGGTGATCACGGGGTCACCGACGCGCCGCGATCGTCACCGGGATCGGCCAGGGGATGGCGGCGCGCGAGGACATCGCGAGCCACGTCGGGCGGATCGCGCCGGTCGTCCTCCGCAGCCGTCAGCAGGAGAGCGAGGGCCGTGTCGGCGGGGACCCGCTGCGCTGCGCTGATGAAGCCGACGGCCTGCAGCACGGCGATCGTCCCCGGCGTGAGCGGGGCGCGGGACGCCGCCCAGCGACGGACCTCGGCGTCGTCCGTGTCCCCGGTCAGAGCGTCGGCCAGGGGGCGTGGAGGGAGGGCATGGGCGGGCCGGTCAGTGTCCGAAGCCGTGCTCGTGCTCGAGCTCGACGTCGAAGGTGATGTCGTCCTCGCTCGGCTGCACGGGGAACACTCCCGTGAGCGCCCTGGTGCGTTCGCGGATGCGGGCGACCTCGGCCGTGTTGTCCGGCTCGGGGAGATCGGAGGGAGTGGTCTCGGCGACCAGGGCGGCGCCGGCGTTGAGCAGGAACACCGCCTGCACGGTGCCGCCGTCGGCGCCGATGCCGGTGTACTCCACGCGGTCCGCCGTGCTGCTCGCGGCGAGGGCGACGCCGTACTCGACCAGAGCGTCCGCCGCGTCGTCTCCCACGAGGATCGTCTTGTTCGCGAAGAGGAGGTGCTTCATGCCCCCAGCGTGCGCAGCGCCGAGGCCGACGGGGGAGAGACTTGACAGCTCCTGGGGCGGTCGACAGACGCGACCGCGGCACCCGGTGACGCCCGGTCGTCCTCGGCGTCGCCGAGACGGCACCCGTGGCGTCGGCCGTCCTCTGAGCAGGTCCGCGTCACAGGGACGTGGATCGACGGACCCGTGCTGATGTCGGCCGCCGAGACACCCGGCCGAGAGCAGGGCGACGTGACAGGCGGTGTCAGCGGACCATTCGCCGACGCCCGCGCCGCTTCTCCCCTCTGAGGATCAGGGCCGCGAGGAACGCGGCGAGGAGTGCGCCGATGGTGTTCATGAACCAGTCGTTCGTGTCGCAGGAGCGGCCGATCGCCGGAACGCACGCCTGGACCACCTCGATCAGGGCGGACAGGCCGGAGACGGCGGCGGCGACGAGCAGGGGCCGGCCGACCGCGACCGCGAGCAGCAGGGCCCCGGGGAGCAGGAGCGCGATGTTCGCGAGGGTGTCGATGCCGTCGAACGGCACCGACAACTGCACGGTGCAGAAGACCCGCGGCGTCCCGTCGGGCGGATACACGGTCAGCGCGATCCCCACGACGAAGGCGAGCGCGGCGAGGACGAGAAGAGACCTTTCCGCGCCGCGCCGGTGCAGCAGCCAGGCGATCGCCGTGACCACCGCGACCGCGATCCAGAAGGCGATCGGGACGAGCGCGGCGTGGTCGACGAGGAACGTGCTGATCACGGTGCTCCGCTTCGAGGTGTCGAGGTGGCGGGAGAGGAAGAGGTCTTCCGTTGACGGACGGCCCGCTCCCTCCAGGTCGGCTTGTACCGTCGACCCGCCCGTTTTCGGTGCGAGTCAGCTTCGGAGGGGAGAGCCTGCTGCGTCGAAGCGGTAGCCGCCGAAGGCGCCGCTGAGCAGCGGGCGTGCCGTCGCGATCGCGGCCTGGACCCGGGGGAGGGCGAGGGAGGCCTGATGCGCCTCGGCGCTCTCCCACAGCTCGACGACGAAGACGGTGTCGGGCTGCTCGTCGTCGACCCCGACCTCGTAGAGCAGGCAGCCGGCGTCGACGAGGTCGTCGTTGTGCTCGGTGAGGACGGCGACGAGCTCGTCGCGTCTGCCGGGGACGGCCCCGAGGGTGCCGACGTTCACGAAGGTCATGCCGCGAGGGTACCGCCGAGGACACCGGCGGCGGGTGGCCGTCTCGCCGGTCGGAGTGCGGTCGGGACGTCACGCTGGACGGAGTCGCCGTGCTCCCGCCTGCGAACCGCAGACCGATCGCGCTCGGCCCGACGCCACGCCCGCTCGGGAGGATCGCGTCGCGAGAGAGGATCCCCGGTGGTCTCCGCGATCCCCGTCGGGTCCCACCGGCCAGGCATGGGCGTGCTCGGACCGACGGAGTGCGCCCGATCAGTCGGCGGGCCGGCTGAACAGATTGACGACGTTCCCGTCCGGGTCGCGGACGAGGGCGGAGCGGTTGCCCCACGGCATGGTGCTCGGCGGGAGCACCACGTCCTCGCTCCGGGGTGCGAGCTCGGCGAAGGCGCGGTCGACGTCGGCCACCTCGAACTCGAGCAGGACGGAGCGGTTCGACGCGGGGACGACGGCGCCGTCGAGCATCGCGACCGTCGAGGTGCGGGCGATCGCGAGGGTCGCACCCGCTCCCGTGAACTGCGCGAAGACCGGCGCCGGGCGCTCGGCCGGTCGGCCGACGACCTGCTCGTAGAAGGCGACGAGGCCGTCGAGGTCGTCGGTGACGATGCGGAGGGAGGTGAACGACACGGGGCTCCTTCAGGGCCGGGATGAGGTGATGGCACCAGGCTCGCCGGTCGTCGCGACACCGTCCTGTCGGTGTTTCCGAAGATCGTCCGGGACTCCGCGAGGTCCGCGGCGGCCGTCCCCGGAGCGGGTCAGTCGTCGACGACGGACCGCAGCCGTCCGTACTGGAGCGCGAGGTCCTCGGCTCGCAGGGTGCGCTGCGGAGGCCGCTCGTCGGTCACCTCGACCGACAGCATCCGGTCGCCGCGGAACGCCCTGACCCCCTCCCGCAGCCGGCACCACGCGATCAGGTACCAGTGCTCCTCCTTCCCGATCGAGCCGAGCGGTTCGACGTCGCGGACCGACTCCGCGCCGCTGCTGTCGCGGTAGCGCAGCCGGACGACACGATCCGCTCGGAGGGCCGTCGCGAACTCCGCCGGGACGACCGCCTCCTCCTCGCTCTCGAGGAAGTGCACCCGGGATGCGACCGCGCCGGCGCGGGCAGCCACGTCGTCCGGCAGGACCGCGAGCGTCTTCCGGGCAGCGGTCCTGGCTGCCTGCCGGAACGGACTGCGCTGCAGCGCGCTGAGGCCGATCAGCACGGCGACGGCCTCCTCCACCGTGAATCCGGCCGGCCCGAGGGTCGCGGACGCGTCGATGACGTAGCCGCCCGTGCGGCCGGGCTCCGCCCAGATCGGCAGACCCGCCTGCTGCAGCGCGGACAGGTCCCGCTCGATGGTCCGCACCGACACCTCGAACCGCTCGGCGAGACGGCGCGCGCTCCGCGGCCGGGGCGAGACCGCCCGCAGCTCCTCGACGAGCCCGTACAGACGATCGGTGCGGTTCACCCGACCATCATCCGCCCGGGCCTTCGGGGTGGCGTCCGTCGCCGGACTCACTGCGGAGAGATCTCCGCGGCAGCGGCCGCCGCGGGGCGCCTGCGGGAGGAGCCGTCCTGACGGTGGGCCGCCCCTGGGAGTCGCCCGTCTACTCCGCGAGCGCGCGCAGGTGCACCGCCGCCCAGGAGCGGAACGGCGTCCACGTCTCGGAGATCTCGTCGATCGACCGGTCGTCGCCGTAGCGCTTCGCGACTTCGTCGCTCAGCCTGCCCTCGTTACGCGGCAGGACGTCGGGGAAGTTCGCGCCGCGGATCACGACGAGCTCGGCCGAGAACGGCCCCATCCCCAGGATGCTCTGCACCTGGACGAAGGCCTCGGCCGGCTGGAGCGAGCGCAGGTGGGAGCCGGAGAGCTGTCCGTCGAGGGCGGCCTCGGCGATCGCCTGCAGGTACTCCGCCTTGCGGTCGGGCAGGTCGAGGGACGCCGCACGCAGGACGGCCGGGGACGGGAAGGCTCCGTCATCACCGAGCTGCTGCGCGAGACGCGTCCTGACCGCCGCCGCCTGCCGGATCTGCAGCCGACGCGACAGGACCGTCCAGACCGCCGCCTCGTAGGGCGAGAAGAAGCCGCACGGCCGGAACCCGGGGAGCCGAGCCTGCACGTCCGCGATGACCTCGTCGCGCGCCGCGACGTCGGGCCAGCTGCGCCCGTCGATGTCGATGGACAGCAGCCGACGGACCTGCTCGGTCGCGGCGTCCAGGTCGCCCGGGCCCTCGACCACGATGCGGGCGGACGGCCCGTCCTGGGTGACCACGACGTCCACTCGCTGCCAGTCGGCATCGCAGAGGAGGGCGGAGCGGATGCCCGCGGCCTGCGGCTGCGACGCGAGCCGGTTCGGGGTGAAGCCCTCCCAGAACCGCTGGGTGGTGGCCAACGACCAGGGCCCGAGGATCTCGTGAACGGTCTCGAGTCGAGTCACGGTCGGGCCTCGGGGCGCTGAGCGGCGGCAGGACCGTCGGTCCCGGAGGGGGTGGACGAGCCGTCGGGCGGTTCATCGGCGGGTGCCGCATCGGTCGACCGTTCTCCGAAGAGGAAGGCCTCGCCGTCGGAGTAATGGCTGTTCACGCTCAAGTGCTCGGCGAAGCGCTCGTCCCCGAACGCCGCTGTCAGGTCGTCGGCCGAGCGCCACTGCACGTACTCGATGATCCGATCGCTCCGGAGGTCGCGGAAGAAGCTCGTCGAGACGAACCCCTCGAGCGTTCTGATGTGACCGCGCGTCTCGCTCTCGTTGTACTCGGCCATCCATGCCTGCTTGCCCGCGACGGGCGCCAGTCGGATGATCTCGTGGGCCGCCGTCGGGGCAGCGCGCACCGGATCGACGGGAGTCGCGTCGTCCGGGCTCGCCGTCGCCGAGGTGGTGAACCGGTAGATCCCCTCGTCCACGACCCACGACGATTCAGTGCGGCTCAGTTCCGCCGCGAAATCCTCGGCGTCGCGGCGGCTGCGCCAGAAGAGCAGCCCTAAGAGGAGCTCGGTGCCGGGGGAGGAGGGCGGGCCGAGCACGCGGCCCTGCGCCAGCCGGATCGCTCCGCCGTACCCCGTCCTCGGACGTGCGAGCGCTGCCGGCGAGGTGGCCGGATCGGACCGTTCCGACGCCGCGCCGCTCGGCTGCGCTTCTGCGCTGACCACGACGACGAAGGGGGACGCGTCACCGTCGACGGTGGTGCTTCGTGAGGACACTGACATGGGAGGACCTCCGGGCTTCGAGGACGCCGGAGGTTTTCAGCCCCGGATCGACACCGCCGGTGAGACGGGTCGACCACTCCGATGAGAATCGGTCAGGCGATGACGGTACACCACTTCCCTCCCGCCGCCCCGATCCCGGACGCCCGATTCGCATCCCTCGGGTGAAGCGGTCGGTCCCGCTCGGCGGTGACGGGGACAGCCGCCCGACCGGCGACCGCGGCTCAGTACTGCGCCTGCTCGTGCACCTCGACCGAGCCGTAGAGGGGGGCGCGTCGGGCGTACCGCACGGCGTCGTCCCGGGTCGGGCAGTCGAGCAGGTAGTAGCCGACGAGGGCGGACCGCTCCTCCGCTCGGGAAGGGGCCGGAGTGCCGCCTTCTCTTCGCGCCACGGTCAGATCCGTCTCGACGGAGACGTCCCCGGAGGCGTCGGCGAAGCGTCCGGAGTCGACGAGGACGCCGTCCGCCTTCAGCGACGCGTCGTAGTCCGCCCAGGCCGCGTAGTCCTCGGGGGCATCTCCCCCGGCGTAGCTGCCGTCGGACCGCATCACGAGCATGACCTTCATCGCGCCTCCTGGTCCATCCGACCACCGTTCCCCCGGCGGCCGCCTCCGCGGTCGGATCGCCCCCGGGAACCGGCGCGCCGAGCCTCCGACCATTCTGGGTCGAGGCGACCGTGCAGGGAAGGGATCGCTACGGAGCGGGATCGTCCGCGTCGAGGGCCTGCTGGAGGAGCCGGAGCGCCTTCGGCCCGACTCCGTGGAGGGTTCCGAGACGGTCGAGGCCCACCCGCCTCACGTCGTCCAGATCGTGCACGCCCGCGTCCTCGAGCGCACGCGTGGCCGGGGCGCCGACGGCGGGAAGCGGTCGCGGATCCATACGTCCGACACTACGAACCGGACGACCGTGCCGACAGCCGATCATTCGGCGATCTTCTGGCGGCGGGTGATTCCGGCGGCTGTCGTCACGGCAGCAGCGGCGGCGAAGGCGACCGTCGTGCCCTCGTGGTCGTGGTCCCGGGTGGATGGAGGGCCCTCCCGGGCGAGGTCGTCCGCTCAGGCCGCGGGAGCCGGACGCGGAGGCGCCGTGCTGCCGCGTTCGACGATCTCAGGGCCGAGGAGGCGCACGACGTACGCCTCCTCGGTGTCGGTCGCGCCTTCGATCCGGCGGACGAGCTGACGCACCGCCATGCTCCCGAGCCGGTCGGGTGCGCTCTCCACGAAGGAGTAGGGGAGCGAGAAGGTGCGCGCGAACTCCTCCGAGAACCGGCCGAGCACGGAGACGTCCTCCGGGCTCCTCGTGCTCCGTGCTCCCAGAACGCTCGGAAGTGCCGCTGCGGCCGCCTCGTTGTTGACGAGCAGGCCCGTCGCCCGAGGGTGCGCGTCGAGCAGGTCTCCGAGCGCCCGGCCGACGTCCGGCTGGGTGGAGGGCGCGAACGACGTGTGCAGTCGGATGCCGTGGGCGTCGGCGGCCTCGAGAGCGGCGTCCTGCAGGCGCCAGACGTAGGCGCCGCCGCGATCGACGACGTGCTGGGGCGGGGACACGAGCACGAGCTCCCGATGCCCGAGGGCGTGGAAGTGCTCGATCATCGCGCGACCGGTCTCCTCGAAGTCGAGGTCGAAGACGTCGACGCCGGAGCAGTCCCTCGGCAGGCCGACGAGGGCGCCCGGCTGCCGGGCGTTGCGCAGGATGTCCAGCCGCGGATCGTCCACGGCGACGTTGAGCAGGACGATCCCGTCGACCATGCGGGAGTCGCTGATGCGTCGCAGGGCGCTCGTGCCGTCGGCGTCGGTGACCAGCAGGATGTCGTATCCGAGCTCGCGGGCCATGTTCGAGACGCCGAGGGTGTACTGCAGCATCGCGGGGGCGAACTCGTCCTCGAGGAACTGCGCCAGCAGGCCGATGACCCGGGTCTGCGAGGTCGCCAGCGATCGCGCGCCCGCGTTGGGCGTGAACTCCAGGCGACGAGCCGCAGCGAGCACTCGTCGGCGCACTTCGGCCGAGATCGGGCGGTTGCCCGAGAACGCGTAGGACGCGGTGCTGCGGGAGACGCCCGCTTCGCGGGCGACGTCTGCGATGGTGGCCACTGTCGTTCTCCTCGGAGGCTGTCGGACGGCGAGGACCGGTCGGACTGCTGCCGGCTCTCCGCTCAGGTGCAGGAGAGCACGCGGCGGTCGCACCTCATGCTCCTGCATCCAGGGGCCGCTGCCGGTCCGGGTGGGGGGCGCCCCAGCTGCGCCCAGCCTGCCGTGGCATGCCCCGCACACGCTCGAGGCGCCCCGTACGGAGACGGGGCGCCTCGAGGTCCGGGTCAGTTCAGGGTGAACTGGACGGTGGTGGTGTTCCCGGCGACGTCGTGGACGACCATGGTGTTGGCACCCTTGACCGCGCCGAAGACGCCCGGCTTGATGAAGTTCACGTCGGACCACGCGTTGTCGGTGAGATCCTTCACGCGACCGTTGATGACCGCCCTGTCGATCCTGCCCGCGTCGTACAGCTTGAAGCTCACCTGGTCGTAGACGCCCTTCTCACCGGTGGTGAAGGAGGGCTCGGTCTTGACCGTGGCCGTCGGCGCCGTGCTGTCCAGCGTCACCGCGAAGGTCTTCGTGGGCGCGATGTTGCCCGCGAGATCCTCCGCGTTGTACTTGACGGTGTAGTTCCCGTCGGGCAGCTGCACCGTGGCCGAGTGCGATCCGGTCCTCGCTCCACCGGCGACCGGGGACTGCGTGCTCGTGACGAGCTTGCCGTCCTTGTAGATGTTGGCCACGATGCGCTTCAGTCCGCGGTCGTCCGTCGCGTCGACCTGGACGGCCAGTGCGGAGAAGGGGCCCGCCGTGGTGGGCGACACCAGCGTGACCGCCGGCTTGGTCGTGTCGGCGACGGCGACCGGCGTGAGCGTCCAGAACCGGTCGGCGGTCTGGGCGTCGGTCGCGGTGCTGGTGGTGGCTCCGTCGGTTCCGAGCACGATGGTCCCGTTCCGGTTGTTCCCCGAGGAGTCCTGGAGCGCGGCTCCGGACGCCTCGTCGAACGCGTACTGCGCGACGGTGCCCGCCGCCGCCCGGCCGCCGGCCAGAGCGGCCACGTCGGCCGCGGACAGCGCCCGGTCGTAGACGGCGAAGTCGTCGATCGCGCCGTCGTAGGCCGGGTCCCCGTACTGCGACTTGCCCAGGTAGTTCCGGTTGGTGTTCCCGAGAGCCGACGGCTTCACCGTCATGTTCGGGTTCGTGGCGACGACCGTGCCGTTGAGGTACATCGTGCCCTGCGTGCCCGAGACGGTGACGACCACGTTCGACCACTGGTTGAGCGGGAAGTTCTGACCGCCGTAGGTCAGTCGCTGCTCGCCCCCGGCGCCGGTGTTCGTGATGGCGAACCGCGGTCCGGCGCCCCCGGCGTTGAGGGTGAGGAACATGTTGACGTTCTGGCCCGTGCCGAAGTCGAAGACGCGGGAGTAGTTCGTCAGCGACGCCGGCTTGATCCAGGTCGAGACCGACCAGTCGCCGGTGAGTCCGCTGACGATTCCGCTGGGGAGCGACCCGTACGACGCCGTCTTGCAGAAGTCCAGTGCCGTGCCGAACCTGCCCGGCTGGCGGGCTCCGCTGACCTGGCAGTTGGAGGTCGGTGCGCCGTCGGACCACTGGATGACCGCAGCGCCCGCGTCCTTGCTCAGGTTGAGGACCCCGAGCGTCTTGCCCGTCGCGTAGTTCGCGAGGCGGACCTTCCCCTTCCCGTCGGGGATGAGCTGCCAGAGCTGCTCGTCTCCGCCGTTCGCGTCGGCGATCACCGCGGCTGCTCCGTTGGACGTCGCGGCGCCGGCGATGGTCAGGGCGCGTCCGCTGGGCGTGTGGATGACGCGGTAGAGGCCCTGGCCCGCTGCCGTGATCCTCCACGCTTGTCCGGTCGAGGTCGCGGAGTCGGCCTGGACGACCGGCGTCCCGTTCGCGGTCGCGCCGCCCTGCGTGGCGAGCTGCAGACCGGAGTTCGCGTTGTCCACGGTGTAGTCGCCCGCCAGGCTGGTCGGGCTCTTCTCCGGGGTGACGATCACCTGGTAGCCGTAGGTCGGGTTCATCACGATGGGCACCGTGATCGATCCGTCGCTGGCGACCTCGTAGGTCGTGTTCGAGATGGTGACCGGGCCGTCGGTCTTCACCGTGCGGCCGTAGGAGGGGGTGAAGTCCACCTGGACGTCGACCTTCGAGCCGAGCGACAGCTCGTCGAGCCCGTTGACCTTGATGGACGTGGCTCCGGTGTTGCCGCCGGCGATGACGCGCACTTCGTCGCCCTCGTCGCTGACGGAGGCGGCGCCGTCGAGCGGGCTCTCGTTCGACGGCGGCGTGGTGGTCACCATCTGGCCGCTCATCTGGGCGTACCAGGTGTAGAGCCAGTACGCGCCGTTGGGGTCGCCGTTCCGTCCGGTGAGGAGGTCGCCCAGGGCGCCCGACTGGTTCCAGAACGGGAGCTCGGCGCGGGTGATCCCGTAGCGCTCGAGCTTCGCGATGTAGCCGACCAGCGGGCCGGACAGGCCGACCTCGGCGGGTGCCGCGTACTCGGTGATGTCGATGGGCGGCTCGGGGAGGTCGAGGTCGTCGAGGATGGCCCGGACCTTCTCGACGTCGCCCTTGATCTTCGAGGAGCGGATCAGCTCGTGCCACTCGAGGACGTCCGGGAGGGTGTCGGTCGCCTTCGCGTGCTCGTAGAACGCGCGCATGTTCGTGATGTTGTCGGAGTAGGCGGGGCCCTGGATCGGCATCTCGGGGTCGAGGGTGCGGATCAGACGGTAGGTCTCGGTCCAGAGATCGAAGAAGGAGCCGTTCGACGCCTGCCAGGTGATATCGGGCTCGTTCCAGATGGCATAGGCGACGATATTCGTCTTGCCGGACGCCTGGGTGTCCTGGACCATCTTCTCGACGGCCGGGAGCCAGGAGGCCTTGTCGTATCGATAGGGCCAGCCGGGCAGGTAGTCCACCAGGCGGACGACGACGCCCGCACCGGCCGACTTCGCGGTGTCTGCGACCGACAGGGCGTCACCGGTCGGCTGCTGGGTGCCCCCCTCGGGCTTCTGCACGAAGGTGTGCGGCTTGATGGGGAGGATCTTGTCGAGGGACGGGACGCCGGCGCTCGCCAGTCCGTACAGGGACCCGCTGGCCATGTGAGTGACGGGACGGAAGGGCTGGTCGGCCTCCACGACGAGCGTGGCTGCGGCTCCGGGTGCCGCTTCCGCGGGAGCGCCCACGGCGAGGACGCTCCCCGCTGCGACGACCGCCGCTGAGACGACTGCTGCGAGGACACGACGCCCGCGGATCCTACGGCGCTGTCGCCGGTCGGCATCCGTGGGAGGCGTCTCGCGTAGAGCGATGGATCTGTTCATCTGCTGTATCTCCATTGATCGAGCGATTGGTCGAACCTGTCCGCCCAGTGCTGCATAGATCATCGAACCGGTTCGATGTGGATTAAAGCATTAACTGGCCGAGGCCTCAATACCTCTGAGCTCTTCGAGCCTTTCGCGCCTGATGCGACATGATGCGTTCGTATCTTTCCGACACCTCTGCACCAGAAGTTGCGAAAGCTTATGAGGACCGTCGAGTGACGCAGGAAAGAGCTGTCGACGGCGTCTCGTCCTGGGCGCGTCTCACGGGGAGGACCGTGCGGGAGCGGATCCTGGCTGGGCCGCATCGTCCAAGGTCTCGGCCCGGACCGTTCACCGGGGCGGGGTCGAGGGAGAAGCCCCTCCGCCGCGACGAGCGGCAGAGCAGCGACCCTCAAGCGGTTCGGACCTCTACCGTTGCACCCGTGCCTCTCCTTCTCGCCGACCTGCTGTCGTGAGAGCGCTCGTCGCCTGGCTCGAGCACCGCCAGATCCCGCTCTACCTCGCCGCGATCGCCGCCGGCGCCGCTCTCGGACTGCTGCTGCCCGCCGCGCACCACCTCGAGGTCGCGATCGAACCGGTGCTCGCGCTGCTGCTGTTCGCCACGTTCCTCGGGGTCCCGTTCGCCGCGATCGGACGGTCTCTGCGCGACGGCCGCTTCCTCGCCGCGGTCGGGGTGCTGAACTTCGTCGTCGTGCCGCTCGTCGCCTACGGGCTGTCCCGATTCGTCGCCGACACTCCGGTGCTGCTGTTCGGGGTCCTCCTGGTGCTCCTGACGCCGTGCATCGACTACGTGATCGTGTTCGCCGGGCTCGCCGGAGGGGCGTCCGACCGACTGCTCGCCGCCGCACCGCTGCTGATGCTCGCGCAGATCCTCCTCCTCCCCGTGTATCTGCTGCTCTTCATCGGTCCTGCGGGGGTGGCGGTGGTCGACGCCGGTCCGTTCGCGCGGGCGTTCCTGCTGCTGATCGTGGTGCCCTTGTCCGCGGCCGGGCTGGTGCAGGCACTCGCGCGCCGACACGTGTCCGGCCGGATCGTCGAGTCCACGATGCTCGGGCTCATGGTGCCGCTCATGACGGCCACGCTCTTCACCGTCGTCGCCTCCCAGGCCGGCGCCGTGGGCGCCTCGGCCGGCCGGCTTCTCGTCCTCGTCCCGCTCTACGCGGGATTCCTCGTGGTCATGACCGCTCTGGGGCTGGGTGCTGGACGCGTCTTCCGACTCGACGTGACCGCGACGCGCGCCCTCGTGTTCAGCGGCGCGACCCGCAACTCGCTCGTCGTGCTGCCCCTCGCACTCGCGCTCCCGGCACCGCTGTCGCTCGCGCCCGTCGTCGTCGTCACGCAGACCCTCGTGGAACTCGTCGGCATGGTCGTCCTCGTCCGACTGCTCCCTCGGCTCGCCCGAGACCGAGCAGTGCGGGCCGGCCCGGTCTGACGCGGACTCACCAGCGCCCGAGACGACTCGGGCCTGCAGAAGGGTCGCCCGGGGAGTCGCCCGGGAGGTGCTCGCTGGTCAGTCCTTCTCCGGTCTGCCCGCAGTCCCCGCGTCAGCGGGCTCATCGGCCGGGGCGACAGGAGCTGCGGACTCGACCGCGGTGGGCTGGACCTCGGCTGATCTCGCATTCCTGGCGGCGAGGCGCTTCTTCTGGGACTTGCCGGTGCTGAACGGGCTCACCCACAGCCAGGAGAAGCGCCGCAGCGACTGGAAGATGAACAGCGACGCCCAGAGGGAGAACACCGTCAGGGCGACCGGGAAGACCGTCGCCGGAAGGGGTGGGACATTCGTCTCGCCGAGCAGGGGGACGAATGCGACGACGACCGCGATCACGAAGAGGTGCAGGAGATAGATCTGGAAGCTCTGCTGCCCCATGGTGACGAAGATCTTCAGTGCGCGGACCTTGACGAGGTACTGGGAGCCGGCGATGCCTGCGATGATCGCGACCGAACTGGCGATCAGGATGACGCCCGGAATGCGGTTGGCGTCGAAGGCGACGATCACCGCGATGATGCCGAGGTAGGCCACCGCGAGCGCGAGCGCCTGCCAGAGCTTCACGCGAGCGGCGAAGCGGTAGAACGTGCGGGGGATGAACATCGCCACGAGGAAGAAGATGAAGTTCTGGAGCACCCGGTCCCAGCCGATGTTGTCGGTGTCCAGCAGGCCGGTGGTCGTCGCCGCGACGGCCAGCAGCCCGGCCACCGAGAGCTGGATCCATCGGGGCACCTTGCGGATCAGCCAGGCGAGGATGCTGAAGATCGCGAGAGCCCAGATGAACCAGTAGCTGCTCGACGGCAGGATGGGGAGCACCAGCACGTTGAGCGGGTCCGTCGGCGAGGTCGCCTCCGACCGTGAGAACGGGACGATGAGGTAGAAGACGACCCGGATGAACGACCACAGCAGGTAGAGATACACCAGCGCGAGGACTCTGCGGCGCCACAGTTCGGCGAACGTCCACGTCAGCATCCGGGCGGCCGTGAGGCCCGCGATGAAGAAGAACACGGGCATGGGGAAGTAGAGGAGCACGGTCCGGAGCTTCGGGACGTACCCCGCGAGGTCGAAGAATCCGAGGAACAACGACGAGTGGTAGAGCACGACGAGGCTGATCGCGACGCCCTTGGCGAAGTCGATCCACTCCCGCGACTCGGGGCGCTTCACCACGGCGCCGGTCGCACTCGACCCGGTCATCCGCCGCTCCTCGCGTGGGCGCACACGGCGCGATCACTGTTCACCGATTGCTGCGGATCCATTGAGCCCCCAAGATGTCGAATTCGAACCGGATGCGAATGAGCCCCCGGTTCATTCCCCGTACGGGTCCTGAGAGTACGGGAAAGTTTCCGATCACGGACGAGCCGATGGAGTATCGAGGCGGCAAGGGAAGTCCGGACGCCTCGCCGCCGCCTGTCCGCGGAGATCGCCCGTCCGATCCCGGAGTCGCTCGGTGGATCGGGACGGGCGGCGGAGGATCGCAGACGAATGGACCGTCGAGAGACCCGCAGACGGCGCTTTCGTCCAGCCCCGGGGGTCGCGGACCCGAAGAACGAGACGAAACCGGCGTGCGGCCAGGACACCTCGACCTCTCCGGCATACTCCATGACGTGAACGACGCCACCACCGCCCCCAGTCTCGACGGCCGCGAGTTCGTGATGACCTCCTCGACCAACAGTGCGGTCGACCCGGAGTCGCCGTCGCGGTTCCACTACTCCGAGCGCGACGGAGTGGTCTGGGGCGACTACGTCGGCGACACCGTGACCTTCGGCCGGTTCGTGGGCACGCGCACCGGCGACGCCCTGCAGGTCTCGTTCGTGCACCAGCTGATCGACGGCGGGACCGTGGTCAGCGGCACCGGCGGCAGCCGCGTCGAGCTCGACGGGGAGGGCCTGCTGCGGCTCGTCGAGGAGTTCGAGATCGACGGCGACGACCACGTCAGTATCTGCGTCGAGGTCTGACGCTCAGCGCGCCGCGTCGCGGCCGTTCCCCGCGGTGGTGAACCGCGTCATGCCGAGCCGGTTCGTCGATCCGGAGCGGTCGGGGATGTCGGAGGGCAGCAGGTAGGCCTTGCGCACCACCTCGTCGAGCACGACGACCGAGACCACCGACTTCACCTCGGGCCGGGCCGCGACCACGCCGGTGACGAAGTCGTGCACGCCGCCGATGTCGAGCGAGCGGACCAGGAGCATCGCGTCGTGCTCGCCGGTCGTGATGCAGCAGTACTCCACGTCGGGCATCTGGAGGATGCCCTCGCGGAACCGGTGCCACGACTGCGGATGCACCGTCACGAACACCAGGGCGCAGACGTCGAGCCCCACCTTTCCCGGATCGACCAGGGCCGAGAATCCGGTGATGACGCCGGATGCGGTCAGCTGCTCGACCCGGTTGTAGACGCTCGCCCGCGAGACGTTCACCCGCTCGGCCAGGGCGGACATCGAGATGCGCCCGTTCTCGCGCAGGACGGCGAGGATGCGCAGATTGAGGTCGTCGAGCCCGCCCGCGCTTTGTCCAGCGACCGCACCGGCGGCCGGATCGGTGATCGACATAATCCACTCCTTCGTCGCTGCGGGCGGCAGTTCGTCCACGATAGCGGCCCTCTGGAAACGGAGTGCGTCGCGATGTGCCATCGTTTCGCAACACGTCCAGCCGAACCCTCGCCAGGAGGCCTCCATGGTTGTCCGCTCCACCCGCACCCCGCGCTCCGCCCCGACGCGAGTGGTGATCGCCGCTGCGGCGGTCTCCCTCGCCCTTCTGGTGGCGGGCTGCTCCTCGGGCCGCGTCGACACCGCCGACGGCAGCAGCGCGACGCTCACCATCAACAAGGCGTTCGATCTGAAGACCGCCGACCCGGGCCGCATGTACGAGCCGACCGGCCAGATGGTCGACAAGGCGCTCTACGAGACCCTCCTCACCTTCGAGGGCGGCGACGTCTCGCAGGTCGTCGACGGCCTCGCGAGCCTCGAGCAGTCCGACGACGCGAAGACCTTCACCCTCACCCTGAACGGCGAGCACACCTTCTCGGACGGCACCGCGATGACCGCCGACGACGTGGTGTTCTCGCTGCAGCGCGTGATCGGCCTCAAGGGCAACCCCTCGTTCCTCCTCGACGGCGTCACCGTCACGAAGAAGGACGACACGACGGTGGCGCTGACCACCGAGAACCCCACGCCCGCCCTGCCGGCGATCCTGGCGAACCCGGCGCTCGGCATCCTGAACTCGAAGGTCGTGAAGGAGAACGGCGGCACCACCGACGAGACCGACACCGCCGAGACGTTCCTCAACACCACCTCCGCCGGCTCCGGCCCGTACGTGCTCGACACGCTCGACCTCGCCTCGCAGGTCGTGCTGACCGCGAACGAGAACTACGACGGCGACGCCCCGGGCTACGGCCGCGTGGTCATCCAGAACGTCGAGGGTGCGACCCAGAAGATCAACGTCGAGGGCGGCAGCGCCGATGTGGCGCTGGACCTCTCGGGCACTCAGGCGGAGGCGCTCGGCGACTCGGTCGCGGTGACCAGCGACCCGTCGGCGAACGTGATCTTCCTGCTGCTCAACCAGAACCCGAGCGTCTCGGCGATCACGTCGAACCCCGACTTCGTGAAGGCCGTGAAGGAGGCCGTCGACTACGACGACCTCGTCTCGATCGCAGGCAACGGCACCGCCCAGGCGTCCGGCGTCATCCCGAGCATGCTGCTCGGCGCCCTGCCCGAGAGCGGCGCGCTCACCCAGGACCTCGACGCCGCGAAGGCTGACCTCGCGAAGAGCGGCTACGCCGGCGAGTCCGTGACGCTCAACTTCCCGAGCGACATCAGCCTGAACGGCATCGACTTCCCGACCATCGCGCAGCGCATCCAGTCGCAGCTGAAGGACGCCGGCATCACCGTCGAGCTCGCCCCGGCCCCCGTCGCCACCGAGCTCGACGCCTACCGCAACGGCACCGAGACCATGGGCCTCTGGTACTGGGGCCCGGACTACCCGGACCCGAGCGACTACCTCGTCTTCACCCCGGGCGACGTCGTGGGTCTCCGCTCCGGCTGGACCGACGGTGCGGCCCCCGCGATCTCGGCGCTGGCCGACGCCGCGGCCACCGGCGGCAGCGACGACGAGCGCCAGTCGCGCTTCGAGGAGCTGCAGACCGCGCTGAACGCCGACGGCCCCTTCATCCCGCTGCTCCAGCCCGGCAACAACATCGCCGCGGCGAAGGACGTCTCGGGTGTCGTCTACAACGCGGTGTGGACCATCGACATCGCGGCCCTCACCGCGCAGTAGCCCGTGTCCACCACCACGACGGCCGTCCGGACCCCGCGTCAGCGCGGGGGCCGGGCGGCCCACCCGTTCCTCCGCTACGCGCTCCGCCGCGTGCTCACCTCGCTGCTGCTGGTGGTGGGCGTGACCCTCGTCACCTTCATCCTGACCAACCTCGTGCCGGGCGACCCCGTGGCGGCCGCTCTCGGCCAGCGCGCTGCGGAGGATCCGGAGATCGTCGCGCAGTTCCGCGCCCAGTACGGTCTCGACCAGCCGCTCGTCGTGCAGTACTTCACCTATCTCGGCAACCTGCTGCACGGCGACCTCGGCGTCTCCACCACCACGCACAACCCGGTGGTCGCCGACCTGGCGAAGGCGCTGCCGGCCACCCTCGAGATCGCCTTCGGCGCCATCGTGCTCAGCGTGATCGTCGGCGTGCTGTTCGGCACCGTCGCCGCCTACCGGCGCGGCAGGGCCTCCGACCACGTTCTGCGCGTCGTGTCGCTGGCCGGCCTCAGCGTGCCGACCTTCTGGCTCGCGCTGGTCCTCTACTACGTCCTCTACTTCCAGCTCCGGATCGCGCCGGGATCCGGCCGGCTGAGCAGCGACTTCACCACGCCGCCGACGGTGACGGGCCTCTACACGGTCGACGCCCTGCTCGCCGGCCAGCTCGACACCTTCCTCGACGCGGCGTCGCACCTCTTCCTCCCCGTCCTCGTCCTGACGCTCTACACGGTGGGCCTGCTGACCCGGTTCGTGCGCACCGCGGTGCTCGAGATCCTCGACCAGGACTACGTGCGGGCCGCCCGCGCGAAGGGGCTGCCGAACCGCGCGGTCACCTTCTCCTACGTGCTGCGCGGGGCGAGCATCCCGATCCTCACCGTCGTGGGCCTCGCCTTCGGCAGCCTGCTCAGCGGCACCGTGCTCGTCGAGGCGGTCTTCGGCTGGCCCGGGATCGGCTCCTACGCCTACCAGGCCGCGTCGCACCTCGACCTGCGCGGCATCATGGGCGTCGGCCTGCTCATCGGCGTGATGTACCTGCTCGTGAACCTGATCGTCGACCTGCTGTACGGCGTGCTCGACCCGAGAGTGAGGCTGGCCTCGTGACGGATCCGCGAACCACCCGGTCCGACCCGCGCGACGGCGCTCCGGCCGGTCCGCGCGACGGCGTCGGTGCCGGAGTGCTCGACCCGGTCGCCGCCCCCGGCCTCCGCCTGCGCCGCCCCCGCCTGCGCCTGGGCCGCTGGTCGGCGCCGCTCGGACTCCTCGGCGCCGCCGTCGGCGTGCTCTGGATCCTCATCGCCGTGCTCGCCCCCGTCATCGCCCCGCACGATCCGCTCGCGCAGGACCTGCCCCTCCTCCAGGCGCCCGGCGAGGGCACGCTGATGGGGACCGACGCGCTCGGCCGGGACATGTTCTCGCGGGTGATCTGGGGTGCCCGGGTCACGATCCCGCTCGCCCTGCTGCTCGTCGTGATGTCGGTGCTGATCGGCGCGATCGTCGGATCCGTCGCCGGATTCCTCGGCCGTGCGGTCGACGAGGTCGCGATGCGCATCACCGATCTCGTGATGGCGTTCCCCACGGTCATCCTGGCGATGGTGATCGCGGCCGCGCTCGGAGCGTCGCTCCTGAACGCGGTGCTCGCGGCGCTGATCGTGTCATGGCCGTCCTACGCCCGGCTGACCCGCGGTCTCGTCCTCGGCCTCCGCTCGTCGAACTACGTCGTGTCCGGCCAGCTGCTCGGCTTCTCGCCGCTGCGCTCCCTCGTCCGCGACATCGCGCCCAACATCGTCGGCCCGGTGCTCGTCCTGGCGAGCCTCGACATCGGCACGGCCATCCTCCTGCTGTCGGGCCTGTCGTTCCTCGGGCTCGGCGCGAAGCCGCCGACCGCCGAGTGGGGCTCGATGGTGTCGGACGCCATCCAGAACTTCGATGCGTGGTGGATCGGGGTCTTCCCGGGCCTGGCCATCCTCACCGTCGTCATCGCGTTCAACTTCGTCGGCGACGCCCTGCGCGACGCCCTGGACCCGCGGTCGCAGACGATCCGCGGAGGAGGCGCCACGCTGTGAGCGACGCACTGACCATCAGCGGGCTGCGCATCCGCACCCGCAGCCACGCCGTCGTGGACGGCATCGATCTGGCGCTGCGCCGCGGCGGCATCCATGGCCTCGCCGGCGAGTCGGGCTCGGGCAAGACGATGACCGCCCTGGCGGTGCTCGGACTGCTGCCCGGATCGATGACGGCCAGCGGGAGCATCCGCCTCGCCGACGACACCGGCGACGGCACGACGGAGCTCGTCGGCGCGTCCCGGCAGGTGCTCGGCGCGGTGCGCGGACGCCGGGTCGCCATGATCTTCCAGGACCCGTCGACGAGCCTGCACCCGCAGCTCACCGTGGGCCGCCAGCTCACCGACCACCTGCGCCACCACCTCGGTCTCGGCAAGGAGGCCGCGCGGTCCAGGGCCGAGGCCCTGCTCGAGCGGGTGCGGGTGCCGGACGCCCGGGCCTCCCTCGGGCGCTATCCCCACCAGTTCTCCGGCGGTCAGCGGCAGCGCATCGCGGTCGCGGTGGCGCTCGCGTGCGAGCCCTCCGTGCTGCTGGCCGACGAGCCGACGACCGCGCTCGACGTGACCGTGCAGGCCGGAGTGCTGCAGCTGCTGCGGGAGCTGGTCGACGACGGCGGGCTGAGCATCCTGCTCGTCACCCACGATCTCGGCGTGATGAGCGCCGTGGCCGACGAGGTGACGGTGATGCGCCAGGGGCTCGTCGTGGAGTCGGCTCCGCGGGAGCGGCTGTTCACCGCGCCCGAGGACGAGTACACGCGGGCGCTACTCGCGGCTCTGCCCGGCTCGAGCTTCGAGGAGAGCCCGGAGGAGCTGGTCGCCGAGCTCGTCGAGGGGCACGAGAGGGCCGCCGCCGCGGACGATCCGGGCGCGGCCACGGCAGGCGACGTCGAGAGGGGTGCGCGATGAGCGCGGGAGTGGTTCTCGAGGCCGATGGCATCGTGGTCGAGTACGGGCGGCGACCGCCGTTGCGTGCCGTCGACGGGGTCGGCTTCCGGGTGGCGGCCGGCGAGGTCGTGGCGCTGGTCGGCGAGAGCGGCTGCGGAAAGTCGAGCCTCGCGCGCGCGGTGGTCGGCATCGAGAAGCGCCGCGGCGGCGATGTTCGCCTGAACGGCGTCGACGTGCCCGCGCTCGGACTCCGTCGGCGCAGTCCGGCGATGACCGGCGTGCAGATGGTCTTCCAGGACCCGAACTCCTCGCTCAACCCCCGTCGCCGCATCGGCGAGCAGATCGGCGACGGCGTCCGGGCGGCGCTCGCCCGGGGCGCCGAGGGCTCGGATCCGGCCGACTGGCTGCGCCGCGTCGGGCTCGACCCGGCGATGGCGAGCCGGTTCCCGCACGAGTTCTCCGGCGGCCAGAAGCAGCGCATCGCCATCGCGCGGGCCCTCGCGGCGCGGCCGCGGATGCTCGTGGCCGACGAGCCGATCTCGGCCCTCGACGCCTCGACCCAGACGAGCGTCGCCGCGCTGATGCGCTCGCTCAGCGTCGAGGCCGGCGCGGGCATGCTGTTCATCTCGCACGACCTCTCGGTGGTCCGGCGCATCGCCGACCGGGTGCTCGTGATGTACCGCGGCCGGGTCATGGAGTCGGGGGACACCGAGACGGTGTGGCAGAGCCCGCTGCACCCGTACACGCGGGCGCTGCTCGCGGCGATCCCGCTGCCGGACGGGCTGGGGCGGCTGCCGCTGGCCCCGCTCGACTCCGACCGGGCGGCCTGGCTCGAGGAGCTGCCCGACGCGCTGGAGCGGACGGGCGCGTGAGCGCGGTGGAGGAGGCCCGGGCCGAGGAGTCCGCACTCTGGAGCATGCCGAGGGCCGTGAACCGCAGCCCGCTCCCCGGGGACGGCGCGTTCATGACCGCCGGCTGGGCCGATCCGGAGCCGGTGATCGACCCCGACGACCCGGTGCTCGCCTACACCGCGGAGCGCCGGTCGCGACTGGCGCAGGCGCTGCCCGCCGAGCTGCTGATCATCCCCGCCGGCCTGCCGCGGGTGCGCTCGAACGACAGCGACCACCGCTTCCGCCCGGGCACCGACCACGTGTGGCTGACGGGCAACGGAGTCGCCGAGAGCGTGCTCGTCGTCGACACGACGGGAGGGGAGGCCGGCTCGATCCTGTACCTGCGTGCTCCCTTCGGCCGCGACGGCGACGAGTTCTGGCAGAACGACGCGCTCGGCGACCTCTGGGTCGGTCCGCGGCCGTCGCTCACCGAGACGCAGGCAGCACTGGGCATCGAGACCCGGCCGCTGGCCGACTTCACCCGCGACGTGGAGCGGGCTGCGCGGCGGGCCCGGCGCATCCGGGTCCTGCCCACCCTCGACGAGAGCGTCGACGAGCTGGTGCGGAGCATCTGCGGACCGGAGCTCGGACCGCACCTCGTGCTCAAGTCGACGCTCGACGAGCTGCGCCTGATCAAGAACGACTGGGAGATCGGACGGCTGCAGCTCGCCGTCGACGGCACGGCGCGGGGCTTCGACGACTGCCTCGAGGCGTGGCAGGTCGCCCGCGCGATGCCCCGCGGCGAGCGCTACCTCGAGGGCACCTTCGCCCGCCGCGCCCTGGTCGAGGGACAGGGGCCGGCCTACGGATCGGTTGTCGCCTCGGGAGCGCACGCCACGACCCTCCACTACACGCGGAACACCGGGCCCCTCGCCGACGGCGACCTCGTCCTGATGGACATGGGCGTCGAGCTGCCCTCGCTCTACGCCGCCGACATCACCCGCACCTTCCCGGTCAGCGGCGAGTTCACCCCGCTGCAGCGGGACGTGTACTCGATCGTGCTGCGCGCGCAGCAGGCCGGCATCGACTCCCTGCGCGCGGGAGTGCGCTTCCAGGACTACCAGGACGCGTGCGGGCGAGCCCTCACCGAGGGGCTGATCGACCTCGGCCTGATCCGCTGCTCCGTCGACGAGGCCATGGCCCCGTCCGCGTCGTACCACCGCCGGTGGAGCATCTCCCGCGCCGGGCACATGCTCGGGATGGACGTGCACGACTGCAACCACGCTCCGCACGAGACGTATCTCGGCGGAGTGCTCGCGGCCGGCCACACGCTCACCGTGGAGCCGGGCCTCTACTTCCAGCCGGGCGACCTGACGGTCCCCGCCGAGCTGCGGGGCCTGGGCATCCGGATCGAGGACGACCTCGTGGTCACGGAGACGTCGTCGATCCTGCTCTCGGCGGCGATGCCGCGCACGCCCGACGCGGTGGAGGAGTGGATGGCGAGGCTGGCGGGCTGAGAGGTCGGGCGCTCAACGCGATGGGCTGACGCGGCCTACGGGAGCTGCGGGGGCGCGATCAGTTCGAGGAATCCGCCGAGGGCACCTTCGAGGTAGATGATGCGCGTGCCGGCTCGGGCGCCAGCGGTCATCCGGTGAGGTGTCCCGACCGGTCTCCAACCGTGTCCAGCGCAGAGCTCGAGGACACGATCGAGGTCCGAGACCGTGAGCGCGATGTGCACCGTGCCGACCTGCGCGGGCGAGCCGGCGGACTCGAGCTGTCGGGGCGGGTCGTACTGCAGCAGCTCCACCCGGTGGGGGCCGAGTGTCACCGTCGCTGCGCGGATCACGGCTCCACGGACGCCGGTGGTCGCCGCCGTGAGGTCCACGTCGAGCGTGAAGGTGCGCTCGAGCACGAACCCGAGACCGGAGCACCACAGCACCAGCGCGTCGTCGAGGTCGGCCACGGTGAGACCGGAGTGAGCGACGTCGGAGACGAGCGGTGATGCCATGACATCAGTATCGAGCTCCGACACGCCTGCCTGAGGATGTGCGGCACTCCTCACCCTCCCTGGGTGAGGCCGGTGATGAGGTTGATGGCGACAGCGACGACGAAGGTGCCGAAGAAGTAGGACAGCAGGGCGTGGGCCAGGGCTACGCGGCGTGAGGGGGTGGAGGACTGGGTGATGCTGCTCGCGCTGTAGGCCATCCCGATCGAGAACGCGGTGTAGGCGAAGTCGCTGTAGGACGGGTCCTCGTCCTGGTCGAAGTCGAAGCGGTGGCGGTCGTCGAGGTAGTACATGAGCGCGTACTTGAAGGCGTAGACGGTGTTGACGAGCGCCCAGGCCGCGACGATCCCGACGACCGCCAGGATCGCGGCCGCGGATCCGACGGGGTCCTTCTGCTGGCTGCGGAGGAGCGCGACGACCACGAGGACGAGGCTGAAGAAGGTGGCGGCGATGGTGAGCGAGTCGACCAGCTTCCGGGACCGGTCCTCGTGGCGGGCGAGGTCGCGGGTGCGTTCCGGGCCGGCCGGCCACGCCGTCGACCAGGCCCAGACGAGGAACACCGCCGCGGCGATCGCCCAGCCGAGCAGAGGCGACAGATCGGGGACCGCAGTGGACCCTGAGCGCTCGGGCCGGAGATCCTTCAGACGGGCACGATCGGCCCCAGCACATTGAGCGCGACGACGGCCACCAGCTGGACGACGCCCGCGGTGACCAGTCGACCACCGAGGTGCGACGTGTCAGCGGGCCGCTCGGTCACCGAGCCGATCCGTACTGCTCCCGACGTCGTCCGGCACGTGAGTCAGGATGTCGCCCACCTGGCAGCCGAGGACCTCGCAGATGGCGTCGAGTGCTGAGGCACTCACACCATCCTCCTGCGAAGAGGGGGCGGTGTCAGCCGGAGAGGGCAGTGCCCGAGAGCGGGTCGGTCAGTCGTCGTCGCTGTCGGGCGCGGGTGCCTGATCGGTGCTGGTGCTCGAGGTGGAGTCGGACCAGACGGCTTGCGCGCCGGAGTCGCCGATGCGGATGACGTCGATGGTCGCTCCGACGGAGATGGCGATCGCTGCGACGGCGAGCACGATTCCGACGAGGGGGCGGCGGGTGGTGGCGGCTCGGTCCTCGGTTCGTCGCGTGCGGCGGAACCAGAGCCACTGGACCAGGGCGACGAGGAACAGGCCGGCAGCCCAGGGGAGCAGGTGGTCGCCGAGCTCGGTGTGCTTCTCGAGGATCGCGGACGGCTCCGTCTGTCGTTCGAGCGCTTCACCGGCCTGCGTGGTGAGCGGGACGGCGATCAGCGCGGCGAGGGCGATGATCGGGGTGAGGATCCCGAACTTGCGGCGGGCGGCCGGCCAGAGGCTGCCGAGGATGAGCATCAGTGCGGCGAGGGGGAGCAGAACCACGACGGCGTGCACGAGGAGCGGGTGGAGGGGGAGGCCGTTGATCTGCCAGTCGTTCATCGGGGGCGCCTTCGGTCGAGAGGGGGGCTGTCCTCGTGACGCTAACGCGCCCCGCCCTGCGCGCTCTGCCGTTGGACGTATTCGTGTGAGCCCTCGAACGATCACTCGCCCGTCCTCCGAGCCGACTCCCCGCTTCACCGCCGATATGCGAGGAGCCGACCGAGCGGAGTCAGGACGTGTGCCGGCTCGCCGGTGCGATCAGGCGGCGGAGCCGGTCGGTCACGAGAAGGGCACCGGCGGCGTCGATGGTGAGGACGTCGACGTCGAAGCGGTCGGTGACGGTGTCGAGCGTCCCGACGCCGCCGGCGAGGATCGCGGTCGCGAGGACGTCGGCGGTGACGATGTCCTCGGCGATCACGGACACCTGCACGAAGGGGACGTCACCGGGCTCGGCAGGTCGGCGCCAGACGTGCTCTCCGCGTTCGGCGGTCCCGGAGGTGGCGATCGCGCGGCGACCGTCGCCGAGGGGGACGATGCAGAGCAGCGCCTGCCGGTCGCCGGGATCCACGATCCCGATCGTCCAGCTGTCGGCGGGCGAGGTGAGGACGTCTCCCCCGACATCGAGGAGCCATTCGCCGTCGCCGAGCAGCCGGGCCGCGTGCGCCATGGTGGTCGCTTTGACGGTTCCGGCGAGGTCGATGACCCCGTCGGGCCGGTGCGGGGTGAAGGCGCCGTCCGTCGCCGTTCGCCAGTGCAGCGATTCGGTGTAGGCGGTCCGCATCTGCTCGGACGCGGCCGTCAGCGCGAGCTCGCCGCGGGCGATCCGGGACGCCTCCGACTCCGGCCGGTACAGGCTGAAGCGGGCGTCGGCGTCGGCGAAGACGGCTTCGACGTCGCCGACCGGGGTGTCGTCGGCGGCGCGCAGGCTGACGACGGTGCCCATCGTCGTGAACGTGTGCACGGTCAGAGTCCGGCCTGGTCGATCGCCGATTGCAGGGAGGTGAGGTACCCGTCGCTGGTGTAGGTCGCTCCGCTGACCGCCTGCACGTTCGCGGACTGGGCGGCGAGGACTTCTTGACGCAGGATCGGCGCGGCCCGGTGCGAGATCGACACGGACCGGCCGTCCTTGTCCGTGAGGTGCACGGCCGTGACGTCGGTGATCTGCCCGCCGGCGACGGTGATCGCGACCTGCACAGCGCCGAAGCGAGTCGGAACAGATGAGCCGGTCCACGTGCCGTCGGCCGAGGCGGACGGGCTCGCAGTGGCCGTCGAGCTCGTACCGGCCGACGGGTCGGTGGGCGCGCCGGCGGAGGGCGTCGTCGAGGCGGGGGCGCCGGCCGGGGTCGGCGTGGTCACCGCGGGAGCCGCTCCTTCCGTGGCTGTGGTGGCGCTCGTCCCGGTGGCGAGCGGGGAACCGGTGGCGCCGGCGGATCCCATCTGCCAGCCGCCGACGAGGACGGCGAGGGAGGCGAGGACGCTGGCGACTGCTGCTCGTGTTCTCACCAGTCGAACCTCTCCACGTGGATCTGCCGGTCGGGCAGGCCTGCCGCTCGCGCGTCGCGGACGACGAGGTCGGCCCAGGCGGTGGGACCGCAGACGAACAGGTCGGAGTCGAGCAGGCCCGGCAGCGCCGAGGCGAGCGTCACACCGCGGGCGATGGACTCGGCGGACATCCACGTCGCGAGCCCTGCGGGCCGCCGGCCGATCATCCCGAACAGTGCGCCGTGGCTGCTGCGGACCAGTGTCTGTGTCTCGTCCCAGAGGTAGGTCTGGGAGTCGTCGGTGGCGCGCAGCAGGACGGTGGCCTCGCCGGGGCGCAGGCCGCCGTGCTCGAGGAGCGCTCGAGCGGGGGTGATGCCGATGCCGGCGGCGATGATCGCGAGGCGCGGGGCGGTGCGGGCGACGTCGGTGAAGATCCCGTAAGGGCCCTCGGTCGAGACCGCGGTCCCGGAGCGCAGTCGTGCGAGCCGGTCGGTCCCGGCTCCGAGTGCGCGGACGGTGATCCGCGCGCGGGTGTCGGTCGGGACGGCGGAGAAGGAGATCGGGTGGGCGTGCCACCAGGTGCCGTGGCTCCAGAACCGCCAGATCGCGTACTGCCCGCCGATCACGCCGAGGCGGGAGAGGTCGCGGCCGGAGAGGTGGATGGAGAAGACGCCGGGGGCGATCGTCTCGACGGCCTCGACCCGGATCCGGTGCCGCAGCGTCGTGAGGACCGGTATCGCGAACCGGAACCAGGCGATCGCTCCGAACGCCAGGACGTAGAGGGCGATCCAGTAGACGCGCTGCGGGGTGCTCCCGGCGAGGACCTGGCCGGCGGAGAGCTGGTGGGGGACGGCGACGAGGACGGCCGCGTAGCTGAGGAGGTGGATCGCGTGCCACGCCTCGTAGGCGAAGCGGCGGCGCACGGCGACGAGGGAGGTGACGACGACGAGAACCAGCAGGGTGCTGCCGAGCAGCGCCAGGAGCATGTCGGCGCCGGAGTACAGGGCGAGTGTCTCGTTCCACAGCGTCAGCCCGTCGGTGAGGGCGTATCCGACGGTGAGCAGGGCACCGTGCCCGAGGATCAGAGACAGGGCGGGCTTGCCGAGGCGACGGTGCAGCGCCATCGCGGTGTCCTGGCCGAAGGTGCGGTCGATCCAGGGGATCCGGGCGGCGAGGACGAGCATGACCAGGATCAGGTCGGTGCCGACGAGGCCGGCGACGATCCCTGCGGCCGTGAGAGCTCCGGCTATATCGGTGGCCTCCGCGGGCCCGCCGGCTGCGAGGTAGAGCGCGATGGCGAGGGCGACCGAGACCCAGCTGGCGGTGACGAGCGCGTCCGCGGAACGCAGGCGCCGACGCAGGGATCGCTCGCGGTCGGCCTGCGACCGCCGCAGCGTGGTCGGCGCGTGGGGTGCGGGTGCGTTGGTCGGTTGGATCGTGGTGCTCACGGCGGCGCCCTCCGGTCGGTGTCGCATGCGCCGACCTCGGGTTTCCGGGGGCGCGCTCCTACCGTCGCGGGGGAGTCTTGGTGTCGACTATGAGGGATGCGTGCCGATTCCCCGCCGGAGTCCGATTCGTGTTCGAGGTCTCACATGTCACCGCTCGGGCAGCACGACCGTCACCCTCACTCCGGCGGGTCGACAGTTCTCGATGGTGACCGATCCGTCCGCGGTGTCAACGAGAGCTGCGACGAGGGCGAGCCCGAGCCCGCTGCCGCCGTCGCGGCTGGTGCGCGCCTCGTCGGGTCGAGAGAAGCGCTCGAACGCGTGCGGCACGAACTCCTCCGGGATGCCGTGCCCAGTGTCCCGGACGCTCAGCTCGAGGGTGGAATCGTGCTGCTCGAGGAGGAGGGTGATGCGTCCGGCAGGAGGTGTTGCGGCGATCGCATTCGCGCCGAGATTGTCGAGGATCCGCGAGAACGCGCTCACCGAGAGCGGGTAGGGCGCGTCGGCGCGCTCGATCGCGGTATCGAGCTCGATGTCGGGGCCGGTGCCGCCGGTGATCGTCCTCAGCCGGTCGACGGAGTCCATCAGCTCGGTCTCCAGCTCGCTCGCCGTCGCGCGCGCGGTGACGGGCGGGGCGGCGTCCAGCCGGGAGAGCTCCAGGAGGTTCGTCGCCAGGCGGGACAGGCGGGCGAGGGACCCCTCGGCGGCGCGGATCTCTTCTTTGAGGGCGTCCGCGTCGCCGAAGTGCCGGTGCGCGAGTTCGAGCTGGGTGATGACGACTGCCAGCGGCGTGCGGATCTCGTGGCTTGCCGCGGACACCATCTGCCGCTCCCGATCGGCGGTGTCCCGCGTCCGGGCGATGAACGCGTTCAACGTCTCCGCCAGATCCGACAGCTCATCAGTCGCCGGGCCTACGGGAAGCTCGCCGCCGTGCCGGTCGCCGAGCGACGCGGCGGTGCGGCGCATCCGCTCGACCGGACGCAGGGCGGCGCCGGTGAGCAGCCATGCGGCGAGGGCGGACAGGATCACGAGGGCCGCGGCGCTGACGAGCAGCGTCCGGTCCAGGGCCGCGACGGTCAGGTCGCTGCCGGCGCCGCTGCGAGCCGCCCACAGCTCCCACGTGCCCGCACTCGTGTCCAGGGTCCGGGAGACGATCGTGAACCGGACGTCCTCGTCGGTCATCACCGTCGAGGTGCCGTCGCTGCCGGTGCTGCGCTCCAGAACCTCGTGGACGTCGTGCGGCATCGTATCGACGGGGACCGCTCCGCCGGGAGCGCGCGCGAAGATCAGGATCCCCTCGGCCGGAGGGTCGGGGGTCTCGGTCGGGTCCGATCCCAGATCGGCGAGATACGGGGCGAGGTCGCCCTCGGCGAGGGTCACCTCGGACGCGACGACGATGCTGCGGAACTGCCCGTGCAGCACGAGGGTGATCACGCCGACCCCGATCAGCGCGACGAGGAGGCTGCCGAGGGTGATCCGGGAGCGGATCGACAGGGAGCGCAGCAGCCTCACTCGGCGCGCTCCAGCCGGTATCCGGCGCCGCGGACGGTCGTGATCCGGAGGCCTGTGTCGGCGAGGGCGAGCTTCTTGCGGAGGTAGCTGACGTACTGATCCACGAGGGTCGGCTCGAACGTCTCCGTAGACCCCCACACTTCGGCGAGGATCTCCGTCCGGGTCAGTACCTCATCGAGATGCACGGCGAAGAAGCGCAGCAGCGTGAGCTCCTTGACACTCAGCGCGAAGGGACGCTCTCGGACCGTCGCGCGCACGGACAGGGCATCCAGGCGCAGCGCTCCGATCTGGACCACTGGCTGCGGGCCGCTGGCTCGGCGCCGGATCTGTGCGCGGATCCGGGCGCTCAGCTCGCCGAAGTGGAACGGCTTGGTGACGTAGTCGTCGGCGCCCGAGTCCAGCCCGAAGATCCGGTCCTCGACGGCGTCCCGCGCCGTGATCAGCACGACCGGGACGGTGCTGCCCGACTCCCGCATCCGTCGGCAGACCTCGAACCCGGTCATCCCTGGCAGCATCACGTCGACGACGGCGACATCGACGTCTCCCGCGGTGAAGGCGATCAGCGCGTCGACGCCGTTGTCGACGAGCTGCACGTCGTAGCCGTCCTCCCGCAGTCCCCGCTCGACGAGGGCACCCATCTGCGGGTCGTCTTCGACGACGAGGATCCGGGACATCAGACTGCGCCGGACGTGCCGAGCAGCAGGCCGATCAGGAACGTCGCCGCGAGGGCCAGAGCGCCGCCGACGACGATGCGGATCATCGGGCGCAGAGCCGGGCTGCCGCCGACCCGTGCGCTGATGTATCCGGTCGCGGCGAGGGCGATCAGCACCACGGCGAAGGTCACCGGAACCCTCCAGTCCGGCGGAGGGAGCAGGATCGCCAGCAGCGGCAGCACGGCTCCCAGGAGGAACGCCAGCGCCGAGGCGCCGGCGGCGGCGAGCGGGCTGGCGACCGCTTCCTCGTTCAATCCGAGCTCCGCTTCCAGATGTGCGGTCAGAGCGTCGTTCTCGGTCAGCTCGCGGGCGACCTGATGCGCTGTCTCCGGGGTCAGGCCACGCGCTCGATAGAGCCAGGCGAGTTCTTCGAGCTCCCCGTCGGGATCCTCGGCCAGCTCGACCCGCTCCTTCGCGATCAGTGCGCGCTGGCTGTCGCTCTGGCTGCTCACCGACACGTACTCGCCGAGCGCCATCGAGATCGCACCGCCGACGACCCCTGCGACGCCCGCCGTCAGGATCGGTGCCGTGGCGGTCGTCGCTCCGGCGACACCCACGACGAGAGCGGCGACCGAGACGATGCCGTCGTTCGCGCCGAGCACGCCCGCTCGCAACCAGTTCAGCCGCCCTGAAATCGCGCTGTCGTGCGGTTCCGCGCGGGGCGAGGAGGGCTGAGGCGTGAATGGGGTCGACATGAGGGCCATGCAAGCACCCACCCCTCGGTAGCGCTAGCCAGGCGAGCCTGCCCGATCCCGTCAGTGCTGCACCGGCTGGGAAGAGACGAAGGGGAGAGGCAGAGCCCAGCGCCGGCCGGGAGTTAACCCATGCAGTCAGGGTGACACGGACCCCCGTCATTCGCACTCGGACAGAGTCATCGATGGTGCAGAGCCCCAGTCGAAGCGGCGATCTGCACACCTCGGTGGGCGAGGAGATGCGGACGGTGCCGGCGGGCTGACCGCTGTCAGCCGGTCTGCTGCGGGCCAGCAGGAAGCCCAACGGCTCCTAGGCTGACCCGATGAGTTCCCCGGCACCGACCCGCCCATTCGTGGGTGTAGCGCGCATCGCCGTCGGTGCAGCCGCGGTCGCGGTGATCCTCCACACCTACGCGCTGAGTATCGTGGCCGGCGAGTCGAATCCGTTCGACTACTTCGGCTACTTCACGAATCAGACCAGCCTCCTCGCGAGCGCGGTGCTGATCGTCGCCGGATCGGTCGCGCTCGCCCGCCGTCCGACTCCGGTGTGGCTGAGCTACGTCCGCGGCGCGGCGACGGCCTACCTGATCGTCGTCGCCGTGATCTACAACACCCTCGTCCCCGGTACCGGCACGGCCCCGCCCTGGGTCAGCGCCGTCCTGCACGTGGCGCTCCCCGCCCTCGTCCTCCTCGACTGGATCGTCGTCGCCGACCGCGGACCGCTCTCCTGGCGACGGCTGTGGGTGGTCCTGCCCTACCCGATCGTCTGGGTCGTCGTCGTGCTCGTCCGCGGAGCGACCGACGGGTGGGTGCCGTACGGTTTCCTGCTCCCCGAGAACGGAATGCCGTCGCTCGTCCTGCACGTCGCCGGGCTGACCTGCGCGGTGCTCCTTGCGGGCGCGCTCGTCTGGGCACTGAGCCGACGCCGCAGATCGGCCGGTTGATGTCCTGTTCTCCGTCGCCGTGAATCATGAGGCGTGCTGATTCCCGACGTCGGGCGCGTCACCTCTCGTGCGCCGCGGCTCGGCCGCAGCGTGCTCTGATCACGCGCGACACGAGATCGATGACCAGCAACCCCGACATCAGTTCAGTCTCGCGAACCCGAGCGCCTTGTGCGCGTCCCGTATGGGGATGATCCAGCGGGCGTCCGGCAGGGCGTCTCCATGCCGGACGACGAGCGGCCCGCTCGCAGGGGGGGGCTTAGCGACGCGCGGATAGTGTGCACTGCGTGGTTGACGTCGCTCGGAAGGGACCCCTGAGTCCGGTGATCGCCGCGATCGCCGTCCTCGGGATGATCGTCGCGCCCGTCGTGCTGACCTACCTCTCCATCAGCGAGAGAGGAATCGGCATGGGATTGATGCCCACCGACGAGGAGGCCGCAGCAGGGAAAGCCTTCCTCCTCGCGGCTGGCATCGTCGCCCTCACCAGCGCTATCAGCGTCTGGGTCCTCACCGTCATTCGCGCGACAAGCGGGGCCCATGCTCACCACGGGTGGGAAATCGTCTGGTGCATCCTGGCGTTGCCGACCGCACTCGTCGGCTTCGCCCTCGCGGCCATCGCCTCCCACATGCCTCAAGGCCGTCCCTCGACTCCCGAGCGATGATCACGGCGGCGCGATGCCAGGCCGACCGTCGCGCGCGGATGATGATCTGGCGCGCGTCCGGTAGGGGATAGGTCACAGAGGCACTGTCGAATTGACAAAGTTCGTTAATGACGCCTGAGACGAAACGGTGCTCTGAGGGCATTCACTACTGAGGGGGTGATGTCGGGTGGTCGGTGCTGCTGAGGCGACGCTGGTGGATCGACTTCGCGGCGGTGACCCGTCGGCGCTGGACGTTCTCTTCCGGATGCACGGCCGCGCGGTCTACCGCGCCGCGGGAAGCTTCCTCGCGGACGCCGGCCAGGCGGAGGACGTCGTTCAGGAGAGCTTCTTCCTGCTCTGGAAGCGCCGCACGAGCGTGCGCATCGTGGGGGAGTCGGTGCTGCCCTGGCTGCTGGTCACGGTACGCAACCTCAGCTTCTCGACCAATCGCCGCGAGCAGCGCCGACGCCACCTGCCCCTCTCCGACGACACCGCCTCTCGCGGCGTCGACGCGGAGACGAGCGACCGGCTGCTCGACGTGCGGCGTCTGGTCGAGCAGATGAGCGCGACGGACCGGGCGATCTGGACGGCGTGCATCGAGGACGACCTCAGCTACAGCGATGCCGCTCGCTCCCTCGGCCTGTCCCACGGGACTGTCCGCAACCGCCTCTCGCGGGTGCGGACATCACTGGCGAGAACCCTGACGGAACGGACAGAAGACCATGGACGATCCTGACCTGAGCGACGAGCAGCTCGAGCGCATCAGCGCACGCCTCGCGCACCGCATCCGCCGCCGCCGACGTCTCGGCCAGGCCGCGGCGGTGACCCTCGCCGGCATCGCGGGCGCGATTCTCAGCGTCGCTGTCCTCACGGCGGTGACGACGGAGCGCGGCACTCCGGTCGCAGCGCCCGTCACCTGCTGGGAACAGGACGGGCAGGGCGTCGCCCTGTCGGGCGAGATTCAGACGCCCGCGAAGCAGTCCACTGCGTCGCTCGCAGCGGCGTGTGCTGCGCTCGCTGGGACCGACGCAGACGGGACGGACGCCGCCTTGTTCTCCCTCGCAGGAACGCAGGTGTGCCAAAAGGGCGGCCGGATCGAGATATTCACGGGACTGACCACCGCGGTCGACTGCACCAACCCGCCCGCGACGCAGACCGGAGTGGACCAGTGACCGTCAGGCGGGCGAGAGTCCTCCCCCTCATAATCCTCTGCCTCTCCGCGGCGCTCCTCGCCAGTGGATGCGCGACGAGCGCCAGCAGCCCCGGGTCGCCGTCGACGGCGCAGCTGCCGGGTGAACTGCTCAGCGCCGAAGACGCGACCAAGCCCGTCTACGAGACCACCGCTGTCATCGGCGATCAAGGATCAGGCGGATGGCTGCTCGATCACCCCGTCAGTCTTCGCATCATCGGCATCGACGGCCGGTCGAAGCTCAGCGTCGACGGGCCGTGCAACACGCTGACCTACGACCTCCAGTCCGCGGGTCTGCAGACATCCCTGTGGGTCGTCAGCGGGGGCCCCGCGACGACCTACGTCGGCTGCCTCGCCGCCGCTGGCGAACGAGAGCAGTGGCTGATGGACGTCCTGGGCACCAAGGACGTCAGCCTCACCCAGACCTCCACGACGATGCGCATCCGCTCCGGCCCCGTCACCATCGACGCCACCGCCAGCATGAGCCCCATCTCCACCGAGACGCCTGCCCAACCAACGGAGACGACGGAGGCCCTGACACCCACCGTCCCGACACAGGGCCCGCCGGGCACCCCCATCGCCGCCGCCGCCTCTGAGGGGCCGATCATCGACGTCCAGCAGCTGACAAATCCGGCGCTCGACCTGGCCAACGGCACCGGAAGACTCCTCTCGACGCTCAGTGCGGAGGAGAAGAAGCAGTACCCGATCTACGCGGTCGGAACCACGTACGAGGAGCTCGCCGCGTATGACCCCGCTCTCGCGGACCACTACTGGGTCGCACAGGACGAGCCGGTCTGGGCGCTGACCGTGCACGCGCCCGCGGAGAGAACAGACGTGCCCTATGGCTTCGACCTCCATCGGGTGGACGTCTTCACCGCCGTCTACGACGGGATCAGCGGAGAGCTCCTGACGTCACAGGGCGATGTCGACCTCGCGTCTCTCGGTGCGCCCGGCGAGCTGATCACCGCCGGATAGATCCTTAGTTACCGTCCGTATGGGAATCCCCAAACGGGACGCCAGAGGCGATGCGGATGAGGCGAAGCGCGCGATTGCTTGGTGGCGCGCTCGCTACGCTCACGTGATGGTCGGCCTCTCGCAGTGGCGCCGGCGAGCTGACGCTCGCCGTTCGCGCCGCGCCCGGTTCCGGGTTCTGCTCGCTGAGATTTGTGCTGAGTGCTCGCACCCCTGGGTGGAGCACCTCGCGGACGCCGGCCTGGTCGGCAGCCCCGTGTGCTCGGAGTGCGTCTACGAGCTCGAGCATGGGTTCAGTAGCGGACCGATTTGTCACCGACCGGTTCCGATCGATGTGTTGAGTCGCGCTGATGCCGCTGCGGCGGCGGCAGGGCAGGGCCGCAGTGATCAATTGGTCGGAGGAGGCCGGATTCGGGTCGCAAAAGAAGACCGTGACGCCTCATGTCAGCGTCCGGCGAGAGTGGTCAGCAGGTCCTGGATGCTCGTCTTCTCGACAACCGGGTCGGGGCTGCCGGCGCGGACGGAGGAGAGAACGGGGTCGATCTGCTGGTCGACGTAGGTCCACGTCTGGCAGTTCGCGGCGCTCAGTGCGGGCTCCGCGTCGTCCCAGGCGGTCTCGAGGTCGGTGGCGCGGGCTTTCGCGCCGGCCTGATCGCCGCTGGTGACGAGGGCGAGGGTGTCGGCGGTGATCGTCTGGAAGTTCTGCACGTCGGCGGAGGGGAAGTCGGTCTGAACGGATGCCTTCGCGTCAGCTGCGGACAGCGTTCCCGACGCATCGCAGGCCGGGGCTGCGCCTTCCGGTGCCGGACTGGTGTGCGGCTGGCTGTTGGTGAAGGCGAGCAGCCCGACGACAGCGACGGCGAGGACCGCGAAGGCGACGAGTGAACGGCGTTCGCGGGCGACTGGCGTGGTGTAGTGCTCGGATGCGCCCTTGTCGACATCGGCCTTGCTGAGGGAGAGGTAGACGACGGTGGCGAGGATCGCGAGCAGGAAGATGATGCTGGTGACGAAGGTGCCGAGCCCGAGGCCCTGCTCGTCGGGGGAGAGGCCGAGCCAGTCGCCGATGTTGGCGCCGAGGGGGCGAGTGAGGATGTAGGCGATCCAGAACGCGAGGACGGGGTTCGCTCCGTAGCGCCAGAGGCCCGTGACGATGGCGATCAGGGCGAGGGGCAGGAGGATCGAGACGCCAGGGCCCCAGCCGGTGAGCTCGAGAGTCCAGTCGCCGAGGGCGGTGCCGAGCGCGAAGGTGACCAGGACGGTGACCCAATAGAACGCCTCCCGCGGGGTGGTGTCGATGCTGTGGATCGAGAGGGTGCGCTCCTTCGAATACCAGACGCCGAACACGATCACGAGCAGCAGCGAGAAGACGAGGGAGCTGGCCCAGAGAGGCACTCCGAGCTGGTCGGTGAGGATGTCGGTGAGCAGGGTGCCGGTGACGCTCATCACCACGACAGTCAGCCAGTACGCGGCGGGCACGTAGCGTCGCAGCCGCATCTGCACGGCGAGCACGACCGCGGTGACGATGATGAAGATCACAGCCGTCGCGATGAGGCCGACGCCGAGGACCATGTTGATCCAGTCGGCGAAGCTCTCACCGACCGTGGTGCAGAGGATCTTGATTATCCAGAACCAGATCGTGACCTCGGGGACCTTGCTGAGCAGCCGCCGGCCGCGGGACGGTGCTGCCGTCGTTGAGATGTCCATGCCCGCAGAGTCCCAGCCGGGACGTGGGCGGCGGCTCGGGATGCGCCGTGCTGCGTTGTGTTTGCTCACAACGACCCGAAGCTCCGCGGTTCGACCAGGTCGGTACCGAGCCGATGGGCTCAGGTTCTGTGCTTTCACAACGGATGCGGGGGAATCCTCCGCACCCGGAGCCCGCGCATTCGTAGCGTGGACTCCTCCGGCGTGCTGCGCGCCGAGCGAGGAGGACGGCACTGATGCCGAACAGCGGACCCCCGGCCGATGGTGCGATCGCCTATCGGGCGGCGCGACGCTGGCCGCTGATCTCGGCGGGCCTCGCGGTGCTGCTCACGGGACTTCTGGCCGCGCTGATCTTCTACCGGGAGCACGACAAGCCGTTCGGGTTCGACACCGCGTGGATGAACGAGATCATCGAGCACCGGTCGACGTTCTGGTTGGTGCCGTCGCTGGTGATGAACAGCCTCGGCGGCGGGATCGTCGGCACGATCGTGATTCCGCTCGTCGTGTTCGTGGGGCTGCTGGTCTGGCGGGGTCGGTGGGCGGCGACGTACTTCGCGATCGCCGCGCCGCTGAGCGGGCTGCTGGTGCAGATCCTCAAGAACGCTGTCGGTCGTCCGCGGCCGCTGGAGATCCTCGTGAACGCCGACTTCGGCTCGTTCCCCTCCGGCCACAGCGCGAACGCCACCACGACCGCGATGGTCCTCGCGATCGTCTTCCCGCTGTGGTGGGTCCGCATCGCCGGAGCCCTTTACACGGTGGCGATGATGCTCAGCCGCACCTACCTCGGTGCGCACTGGATCTCCGACACCGTCGGCGGGCTGCTCCTGGGCGCCGGGGTGGCGTTGATCGTCTGGGCGCCGCTCGCGGTCAGGCTGCACACCGAACGTGCTGCATCACCGTCGTTCCGTTGGCGGCGCTTCTCCGGGCACCGTCCGACCAGATGACGGCGGAAGGCAGCGGGCAGCGCTGCCGGTGAGCGGGTCGCTGTGCGCTTGTTCAACGGACCCGGCGAAGCCCCCAGCCCCGGGTGCCGCAGACTGCCCGACCATGGCGGCATGACGCATCTCACCGATCAGCGCCGCCCTCCGCTCCCTCGGATCCGCTCCCGCCTCCTCGCCGGCCGCTACGCCGCCTCGACGGTGCCCGAGGCGACGGCGCTGTTCTGGGTCCTCAAGGTGCTGACGACGGGGATGGGCGAGACGGCGTCGGACTTCCTCGCGACCGCGTTCGACCCGGTGATCGTTGTCGGAGTGACCGGGCTCGCGTTCCTCGCCGCGCTGGCGCTGCAGTTCGCAGCCCGCCGGTACGTCCCCTGGGTGTACTGGCTGGCGGTGCTGATGGTGAGTGTCTTCGGCACGATGGCCGCCGACGTGCTGCACGTGGTCGCCGGTGTCCCGTACCTCGTCTCCACCCTCGGGTTCGCGGTGGCTCTCGCGGCGGTCTTCCCCGTGTGGTGGCGGGTGGAGCGGACGCTGTCGATCCACTCGATCACGACGCCGCGCCGGGCCGCGTTCTACTGGCTCGCCGTCTCGGGGACGTTCGCACTCGGCACCGCAGCGGGCGACCTGACCGCGTCGACCCTCGGCTTCGGCTACCTGCCCTCCGCCGTCCTGTTCGCGGCGATCATCGCGATCCCCGCTCTCGTACACCGGTTCACGGGGCGGAACGCGGTCCTCGCGTTCTGGGCCGCCTACGTCGTCACGCGACCGCTCGGCGCCTCGGTCTGCGACTGGCTCGCGGATCCCGTCGCCCAGAAGGGCCTGGGCCTGGGCACCGGCCCGGTAACGCTCGCGGCCCTCGCGGTGTTCCTGCTGCTGGTCGCGGTGATCGCGCTCCGCCGACCGCGCGCGGCCGTCACGGCGACCCCCTGAGCGCTGGGCTCAGGCGTCGCGTCCGGCGCGGTTCTTCTGCCGCCAGTAGGTGAGCGCGATCCCGGCGAGGCTGATCACGACGATGCCGACGAGGACGATGTCGATGTACTTCCCCACGAAGTCCGCGACGCCGGGGATCTGCCCGAGGAAGAAGCCGAGGAGGATCACGCCGGTGGACCAGACGGCGGCGCCGAGTGCGTTGAAGCCGACGAAGTGGCCGTAGTGCATCTTCCCGACGCCCGCGGCGACGGGGGCGAAGGTGCGCACGACCGGCACGAAGCGGGCGATGGTGACCGCCCAGCCGCCGAACCGGTCGAAGAACGACTGGGTGCGGGCGACGCTCGAGCGGCTGAAGAGCCCGCTGTCCTTGCGCTCGAAGATCCGCGGCCCGCTCGCGCGGCCGATGACGAACCCGAGCTGGTCGCCGAGGAACGCGGCGGCGGCGACCATCAGGATCACCAGCGGCACCGGCAGGGAGATCACGCCGGTCGCGACGAAGACACCGGTGAAGAAGAGGAGGGTGTCACCGGGGAGGAAGAACCCGATCAGCAGGCCCGTCTCGACGAAGGCGATCAGGCAGACCAGGGCGATCGCCCAGGGTCCGGCGCCGTCGAGGAGGGATTGGGGGTCGATCATCGGTTCTCCTTAAGAGAGGTCGGGTGGGGCTGCGTCGCGGGGATGCGGACGTCGACACCGAGGCCGTGGGGGGCGAGGTTGCGGAGTCGGAGCTCGCCGCCGGCGGCGCGGCTGAGACCGGCGACGATCGCGAGCCCGAGGCCGGCGCCGCCGTCGCGGGAGCGGGCGGCATCCGGGCGGGTGAAACGGTCAGTCGCGACCGCGAGGAACGCGTCAGGAACGCCCGGGCCGTCGTCGTCGACGGAGAGGACGATCTCTTCGGCGCGCTCGACGAGGGTCGCGCTGACGCTGCCGCCGTCGGGCGTCGCAGTGACGGCGTTCGCGAGCAGGTTGTCCAGGATCCGGCCGAAATCGGTCGGGGAGATCGGGTACCGGGCGGCGACGATCGAGGCGGGGGCGACGAAGTCGATCGCGAGGTCCCGCTCGCGGGCGAGCATCCGGGCGCGGTCGACGCTGTCGGCTACCTCCTCCCGCAGAGCCGCCGAGGAGGCGTCGCCGGTAGCGATGCCCGCGTCGATCCTCGACAGGATCAGCAGCCCGTCCGTCAGGGACTGCAGGCGGTCGATCGAGCGGCGCGCGTCGACGACATCGGCGTAGAGAGCCGCCGGATCGTCGCGGACCCGCTCAGCGAGCTCGAGCCGGGTGCGCAGCGCGGCGAGCGGGGTGCGCAGCTCGTGGCTCGCGTCGGCGACGAGCCGCCGCTCCCGGTCCGCCGACTCCCGCAGGTCCGCGATCAGCGCGTTCAGGGTCGAGGCGAGGTCGGAGAGCTCGTCGCGGGCGGGCCCGACCGGGAGCAGCTCGGTGGAGCGTCCCTGGCGCAGCCGGTCGGCGATCGCGCGCATCCTGCCGACGGGGCGCAGCGCGAGGCCGACCAGGACCCAGGACGTCACAGCGAACGCGACGAACAGGATCGCGAGGGCGATCAGGAGCGTCGTGCTGACGCCGCCGACGACGGCCTCGGCGGTGTCGCGGCTCTCCTCGATCAGCGCCTGCGACGCTCCCGAGCGGACCAGCTCGATCGTGGAGGCATCGAGGATGTGATCGAGCTGCTCGCGCACGACGACCGCGACGATCCCGAAGAACAGCATCGCGACCAGCAGGCTCGACACCGTGATCCGCACCCGGATCGACAGGGACCGCCAGCTCACGGCGTCACCCCGAGGCGATAGCCCGCACCCCGTCGGGTGAGGATCTCGACCGACGCCCCGCCCGCGGCCAGCTTGCGGCGGAGGTAGCTGATGTACTGCTCCGCGATGTTGTGGTCCACGAACTCCGCCGACCCCCACACCTCGAGCAGGATCTCCTCCCGCGGCACGAAGTCCCCGGCGCGCGCCGCGAGCGCGCGGAGGACGCCGAACTCCTTGGGGCTCAGAGGCAGGACGGCGCCGTCGACCGTCGCGGCGTGCGCGTAGGGGTCGACGCGCAGATTTCCCAGCACGACCGGTGCCCGGTTCGTGAGGTGCTCTCTGCGGATCATCGCTCGGAGGCGGGCGGAGAGCTCCTCGAAGTGGAACGGTTTCGCGAGGTAGTCGTCGGCGCCCGCGTCGAGGCCGAACACGCGGTCCTGCAGGGCGTCGCGGGCGGTGAGCATGATCACCGGGAGCGTGGCACCGCTCGCGCGCAGGTGCCGGCAGATCTCGAAGCCACTCATCCCCGGGAGCATCACGTCGAGGATCGCCGCGGAGTAGTCCGCTTCGCGCGCCGAATTGAGCGCGTCGACCCCGTTCGAGAACAGGTCGACGTCGTAGCCGTCGCCGGTGAGGCCCCGCTTGATGAGCTCGCCCATCTCGACGTCGTCTTCGACGACCATCACCGCGTCACGCATCCAGGCCTCCTACGGTCATGCTCGCACCCGTGGCGCGGCGGAACCGGCCTACTCCGCGGAGAGATGCGGCTTCTCAGCGGTACGCACTGCATACAAAGGCAGCACGTGCGGCCCGATGGAGCAGCACGCCCCTGGTGCGCAGACGATCTCGGACGCGGGCACCGACATGGACGCCGACCTGCAGTCGGCGCGGTGTTGTGCGCTGCGCGCATTTTTTGCCTGGAAGCCTTCGGCAGCGTACGGGCCTCCGGCGTCCACGCAAGCCGCTGCGCGGCCGGCTCCTCCGAGGTTCTCGACACGCGGTCGCTGCGCTCCCTCACATCGCGCCGACAACCTCTCCTCCTCCGCCCTCCGGGTTGCGCTCCCACCTCCGACCCTGCTCGGCACTACGTGCCTTCCAGGCAAAAAAACGCTGGGAGAGAAGGAAGAACAACCGAGCCAGACCACCCCCGCTGGCTTGACAAACCTGATTGAGAATCTTCACCTCTCCGCGGTTCCAACCTATTTCGCTCCACCGGCTGCGTGCCACCGATCCCGGACGCGCCCTACGGGCTTATTTCGCCCGTGATCGGTGTCACTCCGCCGGCTCCACTCAAACGGTTTTCCCCGCCGGAGAGGCAAAGAAAAACGATCAGCCAGGAGCAGGAGCAACACACATGGACACCCTCGAAGCGATCCTCCGTGACCAGATGGTCACCTACCTCGTCAGCAAGAACATCCTCTGCCCGCGCACCGGGGCCGTTCTCGACTCGCGCACCTGTGTCGTCTTCAACGACGCGGACGGGGATCCCGCGGTCGTCATCTCGCCCGAGGGCTGGCAGCAGATCGCGAAGGAGCCCGCCACCCTCGACCGCCTCGCGGAGCGCGGGATCACCGTCGACATCAACACCGCGCTGGCCGCAACCCGCTGAGAGGAACAGACCATGTACCGCACCGACACCGACACCGGCCTCGCGACCCCCGATCAGGTCGCCCTCATCATCACCGACCAGCGCGCTCACTGGGACCAGAACGCCGACGACAGTCGTCATCGCGACGGGCGCTCTTCTCGCGGTCGGGCTGCGGCTGATCCTCACCTCAGGGCAGCTCCCTCCTCTGTTCTGACGAGCGGGCCGCGCTGACTTGTTGTCATGCTTACAAGTCGGACCTCGCCCACCGTCCCGCCTCCGCCCGCGCATCCCGTCAGGGCGAGCAGCAGTGCTCCTGCCAGTGCGATCCCTGCGGTCGTCCGCCTCATCGTGTCCCCCGATCACTCCGCCGCGGCACGTCGCCGGGCGCGTCACCTCGACGCCAACAGCAGCCGCCCGCCCGGACGGAGTCGTCCTGGCGGGCGGGCAGCCCCCGTCCCGGTCACGCGCGCGGGATGACCACCGAGACGCTCGCGCGCGAGGCGCCCGAGACGGCCGTGACCGTGCCGGTGCCGGCGGCGATCGAGCTCTTGCCCGTGCGGAACACCTTGGTCACCGTGGCGCCCGGGGCGACCGCGGCCGAGGACGCCGTGCCGTAGGGCGTCACGACGGTCAGATCGGCGGCCGCGCGGCCGGTGTTCGTCGCCGTCACCGTGACGACGACCTTCCCGAGGATCAGCCGCGAGGTCGCCTTCGCGGTGACGGAGGCGCCGGGCGCAACGCTCGCTCCGGCCAGCGCCGTCGTCACGCCGTCGACGCGCGCGGTGATCGAGACGGTGCCGGCGGTGGAGCCGGTGCGGATCCGGGGGAGCGCGGCGACGCCGTCGGCGCCCGACAGCACCGCGGCGGTCGTCGCTCCGCTCTCGAAGGCCGCCGGCCCGGTGATCGCGAAGCCCACCGAGCGGCCCGCGAGGGCGCGACCGGAGGAGTCGCGCACCAGCACGGACTGCGCGAGGTCGCGCGTCGTCGCGGTCGGCACGCTCTGCAGCGTCCCGCGCGCCTCCGCCGAGGCCGCGAGGGCGATGCCGTTCACCTCGATCTCGGCCACGCCCGTGGACCCGCCGTACTCGCCGGCTCCCCACGCCGTGAACACGAGCCGCAGCGCCGTCGTGGTCACCGGAGCGAACGTCGCGCGGTTCAGCACGTCGCGCTCGCGGGCGGGAGCCGCTCCGCTCACGGGAGTCCAGACGTCGCCGACCAGGTGCTCGACCCGCCACGACCGCGCGGGGATCAGCCCGCGTCCGTCGGTGTCGGCCGCGTCGCTCGCGAACAGCACCGAGGCGCGGTCGACGGTCACGGCGCTCGGCCAGCGCAGCTCGACGTGCTGCTCTCCGACCCGGGGCCAGGAGCCCCAGATCGTCGAGGCGGCGCCGTCGGCGACCGCTCCGACCGAGGTCCACGGCGAGGTGTACGAAGCGCTCGTCGACGAGGCGAGCGGAGCGATGTCGCCGACGTAGTCGGTGCACGGCACGGTCACGGTGACCGTCGCGGTCCGGGTGAGCTCGTCGATCCGGTCGACCCGCACGGACATGCCGGAGTTGAGCACTGCGCTCTCTCCGGCGAGCACGAACTCGTTCGCCTCGCTCGCGTCGCCCGGACGCTCGAGCAGGTCGCCGGCGTACGGCTGGCCCGGGTTCGAGCGCAGGATCTGCACGCCCGAGACGTCGCGGCGCACCTGGAAGGGACTCGTGTACGCGCCGCCGTCGGACGTCGTGTCGGCGCGGTCGTTGTACTGCGCCCAGTAGCGGATGCCCGTGTCCTGCGGGTCGTTCCAGGTGAGCGCACGCCGGCCGGCGGGTCCGGCTCCGAGGGTGTCGAGCGTCGTGGTGCGGGGTGCGCCGCAGACCGGCTGGCGGGTGTTCGGCAGCGTGCCCAGGCGCGCCAGCGACGGGGACGACAGCGGCAGGAACGACCAGGCGCCGCCCATCACGTCGGTCCGGTTGCCGTACTCCTCGCGGCGGCAGTCCGCGGGCAGCGGGGTGGAGGCGTAGTCGCGGGTCGTGGCGCAGTTCACGCTGTAGGCGTGCGGCAGCGAGAGGTTGTGGCCGAGCTCGTGCGCGAGGAAGTACGCGTCCGGTCCGGGCTGGAACGCGCGTCCGCCGTCATCGGGATCGCCGGACTGCTCGCCGTTGGCCCAGTTCGGGCACGGGTCACCCTCAGGCACCATGGCGACCAGGTGCTTGCCCGGTCCGCGCTGCCAGCCGGTCCTCTGCGCGATCCAGTCCTGCAGTCCGCCCGTGTTCGTGCAGCCGATCGGCTGGTCGACGACCTGCCAGTCGACGACCTGGTCGAGCTCGAAGCGGATCGCCCCGCTGGTCTCGCGGGAGTAGAACCGGTCGACGAGGTCGAGGGCGCGGACGGCGTCGGCGGTCGTGTACCCGCCCGGGACGGTGCCCTGCGGAGCGACGAGCGCGATCGTCACGCGGTGCGTCTGCACCTGGGCGCGCGCCGGGATCTCGACGTCGACGAAGTCGGCGTCGAGGGCGAGGGCGGCCTGCTGCGTCGTCGCGTCCGCCTCCGGCTCGATCACGGTGGGCTCGGCGTCCGGAGCCGCGACGGGGCGGTCCGGAGCGGGAGCGGGAGCGGCGGGAGCGGGGGCCACCGGAGCGGCCGCCGCTGGAGCCGCGGCGGGCCCTCCGGCGACGAGCCCGGAGGCCAGCAGCAGTCCGGTGAGCGCTCCAGGGAGCAGGGCGTGTCGTCGTCGCATGGTCGTCCTCTGGGTCGGTCCTCGCTGAGTGCCCCGAGCGGCAGCAGGCGGGGGCACGAGCTCCCGCCGACCTCCTCGCCGCTGAGGAGTCGGCTGACGTTACCGTGAACATCCGTGCAGGAACGGGCAGATGTCCCTCCGCGGCGGCCCCTTTCCGGGTGGGGACCAGAAATGACGAAGGCCGGGAGCGGGACCCCGGCCTTCAGCGACGATCAGATCTCGGTGTGCCCCAGATCCGCCGCGTCCAGCAGTCGGATCTCGGTCTCACATGCAGGGGTCGCAGGTGGGGGAGGGCCGGCCTTCCAGCCGGCCCGCGAGGGGCGATCCCCTCACACTCCCCGGCATCCCCGTTCCGGGGGCGCGAGCTGCACTCGCGCAGCGGCGACGGAGCGCCGCCCAGAGGTTCGGCCGGCGGTGCCGGCCGCTGATGTCGCCCGTTGGGCTCACGCTTCTTTGCCGTGAAGCCTTCGGCGGCTCCCTCCGCTTCGCTGCGGTCGTAGCTACCTACGGGCTCCGTTCAAGTGGCTGCGCCACCGGCTCCTCCGAAACTTCGGCACGCGGTCGCTGCGCTCCCTTATTTCGCGCCGAAACTCCCTCCACCGCCGCCCTCCGGGTTGCACTGCGCCCTTCGGTTGCTCAGGCGGAGAACCGCCTTCCTTACCGTTATTTCCGTGGATCCGGGGCAGTTGTAGGCTCCGGAACGCGCCAGGGATCCCGGGTATGGCTGACCGCCTTCAGCCGACTGATGGCACGCCGTGATTAGCCGCCCGGGATCCCGCAACGGCAGGACCGCTAATGGAGAAACGCGACCAGATCGCCCCGTAAGGACATGCCGGCAAGGTCGTTCATGGCGCACCGCGCCCCTCAACGGAAGGACCCTGCGTGCCCCAACTCTGGGCCGGTATCGACGCCGGCAAGACCGAACATCACTGTGTCGTCATTGATGGCAACGGAACGAAGCTGCTGTCGCAGCGGTTTAAGAACCGAGAATCGGCGATCCTGACCTTGATGGGTGACGTCGCGTCTCTGCCGGGTGGGACGGACGTCGCGTGGGCGACGGATCTGAACCACGGCGGGACAGGGCTGCTGCAGTCGCTCCTCAGCTCCCATGCTCAGCCCCTGTTCTACATTTCGGGACGCGTGATCCACCACGCGTCGGGCGCCTACAGGGGCGAGGCGAAGACCGACGCGAAGGACGCGGTCATCATCGCCGACCAGGCGCGGACCCGGCGAGACGTGACGCTCATGCGCCAGGCCGACGAGGTCACGGCGGATCTGCGCCTGCTGTCGGCCCGGCGGGAGGACCTGGTGCACGATCGCACCCGCGCCGTGAACCGGCTGCGCGCGATCCTGGTCCACTACTTTCCGTCGCTGGAGTCAGCGTTCAACTTCGCAACGACCAGGGGGCCACTGGTGCTGCTCACTCGGTACGCGACGCCCGCAGCGATCCGGCGAATGGGAGAGAGCCGTCTCGCGTCGTGGCTGAGGGGGCAGGGGTGCTGGAAGTCTGCGGTCGTCGCGAAAACAGCGATCGAGGCCGCTCGTGAACAGACCTCCGTTGTCGTGGGGGAAGCTGCCGCAGCTCGGCTGATCAGCCGGTCCGCGCATGACCTTCTCCGCATCCGGGACGAGCTCGCCGAGTTGGAGGCAGAGATTGAAGCAGCGCTCGAGGGAAGCACTTCGGCGGAATTGCTGGTGTCGATCCCGGGATTCGGGCGCAGGATCGCCGCGGACTTCCTTGCCGCGACCGGTGCTGATCTCGCCGCGTTCGAGAGTCCCGATCGGCTGGCCAGCTTCGCCGGCCTCGCGCCGGTACCTCGCGACTCAGGGAAGATCTCCGGCAACCACCACCGGCCCAGGCGCTACGACCGGCGCCTGCTGAACGCCTGCTTCCAGGCGGCCTTCATCGCTTTCAGAACTTGCCCCGTCTCGCGCTCGTTCTACGAACGGAAGCGACGTGAAGGCAAGTCTCATAAGCAGGCGCTGATCGCTCTCGCTCGACGCCGCATCAACGTGATCTGGGCGATCTTCCGGGACCAGACCAGGTACTCAATCACATCGACAGACCCTGCCGGATCCGCGTCCGGGGCCGTTGCGGATGTGTCAGCGGTCCGTACTTTCGATGCCGGTGCTTGAAACGCGGAGTCGATCAGACCCGTGCGTGGGAAGGTTGCCAGGTTCAGGACGGCCGCCCGTACACGGCCGATGAATGCGCTGGCCACACTGCGCGTGGTCCATTGGCCAAAGTGGCGTCTCTGTTCTTGGAGGCGGCGCGGGAAGCTAGCTGGTGCGTGAAGCTGACGTGTACCCCGGGTCAGAGGTACAGGATTGCGCCGTCGGCAACGTTTTGTGCACCATCGGTGCCTCCCCAGACGAGGACCGCGCCCTCTCCGACGACTACCGCCTGACCGAGGCGGGTGCCACGTGGCGGTTCTGGAATCCGGCTCCAGGTGCGCTCCGACAGATTGAGGAGCGAGTCATCGAGGAGTGCCAGGTTGCTGCTGACTGCTCCGCGTGCAGACGTCCACAGACCGTGCTGAGCATGGTCCGGCCTGCCCGCCGGTAGCGTCTTCCATTCTCCAGTCGAGGCATTCCAGATTCCGCCGAGGTCGTAGAAGCGGCCCCAGTTCCCCACCTCACCACCGTCCGCGCTTCCCCGCTCGGGGAAGATGACGTCATTCCCGACAGCGAGTGGGCTGCCGCCGATGATCGGACTGCCTGGCAGCAGCGTCCATGTCGTCAGGTCTGCGTTGAGCTCGGCCATCCGGGTCAGCGAGGGAGCTTCCGCGCCTGGGTTGTCGATCAGTTGCTGACCAGAGAGCAGGAGGCGATCGCCGAGCCAGACCGCGCTCCGATTGAAGCTGTCGCCGAGCGGATCCGGCGGTAACGGGGTCCACGCTCCGGTCGTGGGTGAGAAGAAGGCATCCTCGGTAGGACCGAACTCGTTCGTCCCGGCGATCGCGAGGATCTGCGTATCGGTGGCGATGATGCTGCTGCCGGTGGTCGGTGGGTCCGGCAAGGGCTGCCACTCTTCTGCGCCGAGGTCGTAGCGGAGGAACACGTCGTCGCCCGTTGTGAGATCCGCTGCGCCAAGGAGGTAGAGGCTGTCATCGATTGCCGCGGTGCTGAAGAAGCTCACCGGAACCGGCGCCTCCGCGATCCGCTGCCAGGTTCTCGTGTCCGGATCGTAGACAGCCCCATCGCTCCGGTAGCCGGTAAGGGACGGCACGCAGCTCGCAGTCGGAGGACATGCCAGGTCGGTGGATCCACCGATCAGAACGAAGCGTGTGCCGACTACCTGGGCGCTGACGCCCTGGCGGGCGGATAGCGGCGACTCTGGCAACTCCACCCATTCGTCGGCCACTCTGTCGGAGTCGGTTTCGCCGGTGGTTGCTGGTCCTTCGTTTGCCCGTGGCGTGGCCGCGCATGAGGTGAGGAGGAGCAGGCTCAAGAGAGCCGCTGCGACATTCCTGGGCTGCACTGAGACTCCCCTTCGTCCACATTCCTCACAGCGTGTCCGCCGCGGTGCTGGAGGTCTCACGCGACGTGATATCCGAACCGTACACGGGAGCCGGGCTTTCCCTTCCTGGCGCGAATGAGCACGAGCTTGCCGTCATGACAGGGTTCACGCTCGAGGACGTCCGGTCATTGCTTCGAGGTGCTTGAACGGCGGCCTGGACCGTCCCGTACGGGATCGTCCTCCGGCCGATGGAACCCCTGCGTGGCGACACTGCGGACGAGCGGACGCCGACCTGCAGTCGGCGCGGTGTTGGGCGCTGCGCGCATTTTTTGCCTGGAAGCCTTCGGCAGCGTACGGGCCTGCGGCGTCCACGCAAGCCGCTGCGCGGCCGGCTCCTCCGAGGTTCTCGGCACGCGGTCGCTGCGCTCCCTCCCATCGCGCCGACAACCTCTCCTCCGCCGCCCTCCGGGTTGCGCTCCCGCCTTCGACCCTGCTCGGCACTACGTGCCTTCCAGGTAAAAAACGCTGGGAGAGAAGGAAGAACGACCAAGCCAGACAGCCCCCGCTGGCTTGACAAATCTGATTGAGAATCACGGCAAAAGAACGATGAGGAAGAGGAAGAACATGCAGCAGATCACCACCGTCAGCACCTTCGTCCCGGCCGCGAACGAGGAGGGGATGCAGAGCCAGTTGCGCCGGATCGCCGAGCGCGACGTCGACCTCTCAGGTCTGGCACGCAACGGGTGGGCGCTGGCACACACCGCCACGATCCCCGGCCCCGAGGGCGTCATGTTCGTGGACACCCTCACCCGCACCGAATCCTGACCCGCACCACCACCGAGGAGCAAACGCCATGTCCGACACCATCACCACCAGCCCCGCGGCCGAGGAGCCGACCCTCTGGGGCGCGGTGGCCGAGTTCGCGTCCGTGTTCTCCCACGGAGAAACCGCCGACGAGCTGGCCGTACGACTCAGCTGCGCCGAGGTCGACGCGCTGGCCGGACTCCTGCGAGCATTCGGACGAGATGAGGCCGCGGACCTGTGGATCGCGGAGCACGCGAGCGACGACGACGAAGGCGACGCCCACACCCCGGAAGGAACCCACCGATGAGCGAGCAGCAGCAGACCACGCCCGACCCGGCGGCGACCTACCAGGCGGCCGTCGCGGCCTTCGCGGCCACGCTCTCCGACCCGGCCGTCACGGAAGCGATCGCTCCGACGCTGCCGTGCTGGCGCGCGACGGGCATCATCGACCTCCTCACCCAGGCCGGACACACCGACGCCGCCGAGAAGTGGGCCGAGCTGCACGCCTGGTCCCCGGTCAACGACGAGCACGACCCGCACCGCGGCGACCGGTGGGACGACTGATGCTCACCGTCTACTCGAAGCCGTCATGCGTGCAGTGCACCATGACCTACCGGGTGCTCGAGAAGAAGGGCATCGAGTACACCACCGTCGACATCACCACCAACCCCGCAGCGCTCGCGTACGTCACGGAGGAGCTGGGCTACTCCGCCGCCCCCGTGGTTGTCGCGAGCGACCAGGACCACTGGTCGGGCTTTCGCCCCGACCTCATCGAGAAGCACGCCGCATGACCGGCCCGAACGTCACTGGCGACGACTACCGGGCCGGGTACCTCGCCGGACAGGCCGACCGGCAAGGCGAAGTCGACTGGCTGGAGAACGAGGCCGACCGGCTGTACCGCCTCGCCTACGGCGACGAGCGCCGCGTTCCCGCCCTCACCGTCACGCGCGCCGAGCTCGAACAGCGCAGAGCGCTGTCCGAGCCGCCCGTGGAAGTCACCCGCCGCGACGCTCTGGCGTCCTGGGGCATCGAGACACCCCCCACCGACACACCCGCGGCCGCGGCCGCGAACGAGAACCCGTCGACGTCGACGGGACCCACCAACCGCACGAGCAGGAGTCTCAATGAGGACGTCAAGGCGGCCTAGTCCCGCTTCGAGCCGTTGACGCGGGAAGTCGACGGTCAGAAGGGGTCCTGCTAGTTCTCAAGGCTCGCGGAGAGAGTGGACGTCGTTCCGGGTGGGCGGTAATCGCCGGCGAGGTGGATGAGATTTCGGGTGCGCGTCCAGCCGTGCTCGCGGGTCTCGGCGTTGCTGTGGGTCTCCACGAACAGCTCGAAGTCTCGCTCGCCCTTTGTGTCGTGCACCCAGGCGAGAACTTCCTCGACCGAGCTGGCATCCGTGATCCGCTGCGGGTCATGCGTCACCGCCAGCTCGTCGTCGGTGCCGGTCCAGAAGCAGACCCAGTAGATCAGCGGCTCCTCGCGCTGTGCATCAAAGAACGATTCGTTCCATTCGGCTCGCATCGGCCCTCCCCTTGTCGAGCTTGACGATAGCGCTGCCCACGCTACGGCGTCCGAAGAGGCATCGCCCTCCAGCCCGCGGTGGCACCGCCATCGGCGGCTCACTGCGGCTGCGAACGTTCAGAGTCCCTCTGCATAGCGCTCCTTCCGAAGTCGAGCTCGCCTACGCAACGCGACTCGGAGGTGCTTGGGTGAAGGTGCGGTTGTCGCGCAGCAGGGCCCAGAGCACGCTGACGCGTCGTCGGGATAGGGCGAGGAGTGCCTGCGTGTGCTTGTACCCTTCGCCGCGTTTCTTGAGGTAGAAGTCGCGGTTGGGTCCTTCGCGGATGACCGAAGTTTGCGCTGAGAGGTAGAGCGAGCGGCGCAGCTGTCGGTTGTACCGCTTGGGACGGTGCATGTTCCCGGTTCGACGTCCGGAGTCTCGCGGAACGGGTATCAGCCCAGCTGCTGCGGCGAGGTGGCCGTCGTCGGCGTAGTTGTCGAGTGGCCCGGCTGCTGCGAGGAACTCGGCCCCGAGGATCGGACCCATCCCGGGCATCGACTCGACGATCTCGGCCTGCGGGTGCGCGCGGAATATCGTGGTGATCTGGTTCTTCAGCGCTCGGAGGCGAGTGTCGAGGGCGAGGATCTGCGTTGCAAGGTCGGCGATGATCTGCGCCGCGATTCTCTCGTTGCCGATCTGCGTCTGCTGCCCGCTCGCGGCCTCGAGAGCAGCCTCCGCGACCGAGGGAGCACCCTGCACGCCTCGGCGGCTCAGCCACTTCGTCAGGCGCGCCTGCCCCATCCGGCGAAGCGCGATTGGAGTCTGATAGCCGGTGAGGAGGACGAGCGCGCCCTTGTGTTTGGCGTAGTCGAATGCTCGGTCGAGGCGGGGGAAGATGCCAGTCAGCACGTCACGGAGCCGGTTGAGCATGCGGACGCGGTCGGCGACAAGATCGCCGCGGTGGGCGATCAGGAGCTTGAGGTCGGCGATGATCTCGACCGGCATCCTGATCGGGGTCAGGTCGTGGCGGTGCCGTGCTGTTTCGGCGATCACGTAGGCGTCCCGGGCGTCCGTCTTCGCTTCGCCCCGGTACGCGCCGGCCATCCGGTTCACGATCCGTCCGGGGACGTACAACGCGGACTGGCCGTGGCTTGCGAGCAGGGCGAGGAGCAGCGCAGATGTCGTGCCGACGATGTCGACTGCCCAGGTGAAGTTCTCGCCGAGGGCGAGCACTTCGGCGATCGAATCGAGGATCTCGCCTTCGTCGTTGCTCACTTTCTTCGTCCAGAGCATGGCGCCCTGGTCGTCGATCGCTGTCACCCAGTGATGCGCCTTGCCTGCATCGATGCCCACCCAGACGTGAGCTCGTTGATCGTTCAACTCGTCCTCCTCGGTTCTGATCTACCTCGTGTAGGCCCGAGGAGCACCCAACCGTCATCTCCGTAAACAGCGACCGAAACGCACATCTCAATTAGCGGCCAGGGGCACCCCAGGGGACCGGACGGCCACTCCTGCTGAGCCACACGATCGGCGACGACAGATAAGCCACATTCGGCCCCCTCGGGCCACCACCAAACTTACGGAGACGACAGATGAGCACCAGGACCATCACCGGCAACCTCGCCGCCGACCCCGAGGCCGTGCAGGCGGGCCGCGTGCAGATCGTGAAGCTGCGCGTCATCGAGAACACCGGCGAATACCGCGCGGGGGAGTGGACCCCGCACGACGCCCCGACCACGCACTACGTCGAAGCGAAGTTCGAACTCGGCGAGCACGTGCTCGCCTCCCTCCACAAGGGAGACGCCGTGATCGTCGTCGGCTACGAGCGCACCGTCGCCTGGGGCGAAGGCGAGAACCGCCGCACCGGCCGCGTCCTCGAAGCCGACGCCATCGGCCCCAACCTCACCCGCGCGACCGCCGTCGTCACCACAACCACCCAGCGCGCACCCCACCGAAACGCCGCCCCCGCGGCTGAGTAGGACTCGGCCCTCCGAGATACTCCGCCATCCGCCGCAGAGTTCGCCGTTCTACGGCCGATACTCGCGGTTCTCCGTAGAGGACGGAGGCGGTCCGGGGTTGGGCTGCTGGAAGCTGCCCACGCCCAGAGCAGCGAGTCCCGCGGACACCGCCGCGCCCAGAAGACGGAAGACGATCACGAACGCCTTTCCGACGAACTTCAATACGTTTGCCATCACGAGACCATCGCTTTCCAGAACTGATCGCAACGCTAGTGGTTCCGAGCGAATCCCGGTGGGTTCTACTCCGAGCCGTTCGCGATCCGGACCGCGTAGAGGATGACGTGATCCTCCGAGATCGCTGTGCCCACTTCCGCGATCGCCGCGGCGCTCGTCGCCGCGTTGCTGCGCACCACCGTTGATGCCGATTCCGCGCGCGTCCGGTGTGCCAGTTCCCACATGCCTCCATCGTCGCATCCGACGCTGACACGACCCGCTCGAGCGCGGGGGCCGGCGGCGCCGGCCCGTGAGGGGCGACCCCCTCACGCTCCCCGGTGTCCCGTTCCGGGGCGCGAGCTGCACTCGCGCAACGGCGACGGAGCGCCGCCTTTGGGAGGCCGCGATGCGGCCCGTTCCACCCGTTTTCTTCACCTCTCCGCGGTTTCAACCTATTTCGCTCCACCGGCTCCGTGCCACCGCTAGCGGACGCGCCCTGCGGGCTTATTTCGCCCGCTATCGGCGTCACTGCGCCACCTCCACTCAAACGGTTTTCCCCGCCGGAGAGGCAAAGAAAAACGATCAGCCAGAGGGAGCACTCACACCATGCAGACCACCACCGACTTGCAGACCACCGCGAAGACCTACCTCACGCTCGCGAACACCCGCGCGGTCGACGTCCGCGTCGTGGGCACCGACCCCACGACGATGCCCTCGGTGCACGTCACCCGCCGCAAGTCCGGGGTCTGGGAGGCGTGGCACTCCGACCAGCTGCACGGCATCACCAGCGGCTCATTCCGCCACTGCGTCGCCCACGCCCGCCGCGCAGCGATCCGCCGCGTCGCCCCGTTCCTGAACCGCTGAGAGGACCACACCATGACCCGCACCGTCACAGGCCGCGCCACGGCCGAACAGCTCGCGCTCATCCTCGCGATCAGCCGCGACGAGGACCCGGAGAACACCACCGCGACCGACGCGGAGATCCTCGCGCACACCCGCAACACGCTCGGACTGCCGGGGGAGTGCGGACCCGGCGCGATGCCTGTCTACGACGACGGCACCGCCGAGGCCGCCGCGCTGATCGCGTTCCTGACGCCCGCCGAGTAGTGCGGGGGAGGGGCCGGCCTCCTGGGCCGGCCCGTGAGGGGCGACCCCCTCACACTCCCCCGGGGAGCATGGCTTTAGTGGAAGTTGATCGTGGAGGGCGCAGGTGCCTTCCACGACTCTTCCTGATACGAGTGCGGGTCGTGAGCCTCGCGGGGCGGCTCCCCGAACGGATCCTTCGGCAGCGCCGTCGGCGCTGTGGTGAACTTCGCGCGGAGCGATGCGGCGATGGAGCGAATGCGGTAGATCACGGCGTTCATGTCGTTCTCCCGTTCGGGGTGATCAAGCGTCACCTGCCCGAAGCCTACCGACGTCGTTTCTCCGGCGGGGCGCGAGCTCCGCACGCGCAGCGGCGACGGAGCACCGCCGGCGGGAGCCGCTACGCGGCGCGTTTCCAGGTTTTCTTCACCTCTCCGCGGTTTCAACCTATCTCGCTCCGCCGGCTACGTGCCGTCTCTCTCGGACGCGGTCGCACGCTCCCTTATTTCGCCCGAGAGAGCCGTCACTCCGCCGACTCCACTCAATTGGTTTTCACTCGCCGGAGAGGCAAAGAAAAACGATCAGGAAGACGACAAAAGCCCTGTAGTTGGACTAGAACCACGGGACTCGTCACCTTCATAGTCGCACACCGATTGAGGAGAAACCATCGTGACTATCACCACCGGAACCGGGACCGTTCAGCACATCGACCCGACCACCCTCGTGATCGAGGCGAACGTGCGCCCCAGCGCCCCGCTGACGAAGGACTTCATCGCGTCGATCCGCGAGAACGGCGTCATCACCCCGGTCCTCGCCCGTCGCGACGAGCGCGGCAACGTCATCGTCCGCGCCGGACAGCGCCGCACCCTCGCCGCCCGCGAGGCCGGAGTGCCCACGATCCCGGTCTACGTCGTGGAGGGCGACGAGACAACCGCGGATCGGATCGTGCAGCAGATCATCGAGAACGACCAGCGCGCCGAACTGAGCGTCGCGGACCGCACCGCGGCGTGGGCGCAGCTCGCGTTCGAGGGCGTGTCCGCCGCAGCGATCGCCAAGCGCACCGCACCAAGACCGACGCGGTGAAGAAGGGGCTTGCGGTCGCGGAGTCCGCGACCGTCACGTCCGTTCTGCACGAGCACGAGCTGACCCTGGACCAGGCGGCGGTGCTGTTGGAGTTCGAGGACGACGCCGACGCCCGCGCGACCCTGATCGAGGTCGCCACCCACGACCCGGCCCAGTTCGAGCACACCGCGCAGACCCTCCGCGACGAGGCCGCGCACCAGGGGCTCCTCGCGGCGACCGCCGCCGAGTACACCGGCAACGTCTTCCAGATCCTCACCCGCTCCGACGCCTACGGCGACCAGGCGACGTGGACGCCGGTGCGGCAGCTGCGCGGCGAGGACGGGAAGAGCGTCACCCCGGAGCAGGTCGCCGCCGCTCCCGGCCGCGGAGTGCTCATCGACACCAGCTGGCGCGGCGAGGTCGAGGTCACGCTCCTGGTTCAGGACCCGACCGCCGCCGGATTCACCTACGCCTACGGCGCCCCCGAGCAGCCGCAGTCCGAGGAGGAGGCCGAGGAGGAGCGGGCCGAGAAGTCCGCTGAGCGCAAGGTGCTCATCGCCAACAACAAGGCGTGGAGCGCGGCCGAGAAGGTGCGCCGCGAGTGGATCGCGACGTTCCTCGCCCGCAAGACCCTCCCCAAGGACGCGGATCGCGTCATCGCTCTCGGTCTCACCGCTCACCGGTTCGCGGTGTCCTCCGGGATGACGGGCGGCAGCGACCTCGCGCACACGCTGCTGCGCATCGAGCCCCCTCCGGCTACCGCGCCGACGCCCTCGCAGCGCTGGTCGAGGGGAACCCCGCGAAGGCCCGCCTGGTCGCGCTGGCCGTCGTCCTCGGAGGTCAGGAGGCACACACGAGCAAGGAGTCCTGGCGCCGCGGCGACGAGCGCACGGCCGAGCACTTCCGCCAGCTCGCGGCCTGGGGATACGCGCTCTCCCCGGTCGAGCAGGTCGTCACCGGCGACAGCACCCCCGCCGACGCCGCAGGGCTCAGCTAGCCCAACCCGGCGGGGACCGGCTCGAGCCGGTCCCCGCCCCCTCCTCTTCTCCCACTGCTGCACAGGAAGGCCCCACCATGACCACCACGACCACCGCACCCCGCCCCGCCCACCGCTTCGACCCGTACCAGGAGGACCCGACGCTGCGAGCGGCCGAGGTCGCCGTCGACGCCGCGGCCGCGACCGGCGACGCCGACGCGACCGCCGCCGCAGCGCGAGCGCTGATCGTCGCCGCGGCCGCCTACGGCTGGCCCACCGCGACCGCCCTCGTCTTCACATACGAGACGACCGGTCCCATCGCCCACGTCTGGGGACTGTGGAAAGTCCTCGACGCCGACCGGCAGGTGCTGCGCGAATGGGACGAGGAGCCCGGCGACATGACCGACGAGTCCGAGGAGGAACTGATCGCCCTTGACCTCATCAGCAACCGCCGCGCGACCCTCGACTACACCGACTTCGGAAAGCCCATCGGCTCCACGACCCTGATCCTCCACACGCTCACCCTCTGAGCGCGTGCGCGGGCCGACCCTAAGCGGGCCGGCCCGCACGAGGGGGAGAACCCCCTCGACCCCCCGTCGAGAGCCCGCGTCCTGCCTGTGCTCTCACCGGTGGCTAGGCTACGGACGCGAAAACCGCAGTGATGGCAGAGGGGCACCCTTCGTGACGACCGGACCGAAAGTGTCGATCGGAGCCGGATTCGCTGGGCTCCTGGTCTTGTTCTTCGAGCTCTACGGCCAGGTCAGAAACGGCACCGAGACCTGTTACGCCTGGTATGGCGTTCTCTTTCCCGGCGTGGAAACGGAGACCCTGGCAGGCGCTTCATTGTGGCCGCTCGGCCTCAGGTGCACTTATGAGCGATTGGGCTCCGGTGACGTACTCGCCGTAATCAACCCGAGCTGGTTCCTCACAGCGCTGCTGATCGTGTCGTTGGGGCTGATCATCGGCGGCCTCGTCTATGCCATCCGCTCTCACACCGCTCCGGCCAGATCTGACGCGTAACGCCCCGGCCCCGACCGGGCCGGCCCACAGGGGAGGGAGAATCCCCTCGACCCCAGGGCCTCGAACCACAGCAGCACAGCCAGTGTCATGGCCGGATGCGACGATGGACGCGCTCGCACCCGTCGCGACCGCCGGTCGTCGCGCCTCATCAGACAGGACACCCACGATGAAGCTCTACCCCGACGTGATCAGCACCCTCCGCGCCCAGGAAATCGACCCTGACGAATGGGCGCGCGAGCACGGCTCGCCCTCCGCCGCGGAGTGGGCCGGCGACGAATGCGGCTGCGCCGACGACCGCTGCATCGGCCACCACCACGACGAGCACGAGGACTGCGGCTGCTTCCCCGCGATGCTCGAGCAGCACTTCGCCCAGGAAGACGCTCGCGGCCACCGGACCCTCAAATGGCGCACCACTCCCGTCAGCGTCGTCGTCTCAGCAGAATCCGACCTGGAGGACTTCGGGCTCCTCGCCCTCGCCGATCAAGACCAGATCGACCTCTTCGCCAGCACCGACGTCGACACGGCGGCGATGACGCAAGAACACACCACCGCCGAAGAGACAGCCCGGATCGCAGCGTTCGCCGCCGAAATGTCCACCGCCGGCTCCCTGAGCACCGAGCAGTACGAGCAGCTCGGAGAGATCCACCACGCGGTCCTCAACCGCGCCAAGGACGCAGGCGACCCCCGGTACGACCTGTACCGCGCGACGGAACGGCTCTCCCGCGCCATCACCGAGGTTTGGGACCGCGACGTCGCCGCGTACCAAGACGCCTACCTCACCGTCGTCCGCGACACCCTCACCACCCGAGGACTCACGACCGGCATCAAGATCGTGGACTTCGCTGACCGCGACACCGGAATCTACGACGAAGACCTCGCGCACGACCTGCGCAACGTCGCCCTGCGCACCACGCCCCTGCCCGTCATCGGAGCCCCCAGGGAGGAGCGCAAGATGACGGTCGACGCGCTACGCGCCGCCGGCCTCAGCTACATCGAGCGCGCCCGCACCGTAGTGTCCGGCGAGGCTGCGACCGAGTAGCGATCAGCGGCGAGGGCGCGGCTTGTACTTCTTCCCCGCCCGGATGTTCCGATTCTCGATCACTCCGACGATGGCCAGACCGATCGCCACCGCGACGAGCAGGAACCAGCCGAGCACGTTGAACCACTCACCGGTGAACGCCGCGTAAGTCTGCTCACCGGCGATCGCGAAGAGCATGAACGACAGCCCGAACCACACCATGCCGTTGCTGATCAGCGCAGCACGCGCGAGCTTGGTCCGAGGCTTCGACATGCGCCCACCCTCCCACCGGACCCTGGACGTGTCCACGGGGCCGAGGCGGTTCTAGGGTGAGCGCATGAGCACCCCGACGCCCCGCGAGCTGCTGGCCGTTCACGTAGCCGCCGAGCCCTCCGGGATCACCGCGACCTTCACCCTGGGCGATCCGCTCGAGCTGCCACAGTCGGTGGGATGGTTCACCTACGGCATCGAGCTCACCGGCGCCGACGGCGCCACGGCGAAGCACTTCGGCGTCCGCCTCTCCGACGAGGAGACGAAGGCGTTCGTCTTCGAGTTCGAGAACGCCACCCAAACCAACTACGACGCCACCCACGTCACCGACCGCGGCGCCTCCCTCGTCGCCCGGTTCCCGGACTCCTCACTCGGCGTCGACACGATCCGCTCCGTCACGGGTTTCGCCACCATCGAGGGGGAGGACGTCGCCGCCGGTGTCCCCGTCCAGCTGCTCCGCTAGCGGGGTCGAAAAGGTAGACTGACCCCGGATGGAACAGCCATGCCTGCCGGCCCTCGTGCCGGCTTTCGCGCTTCCTAGGCCAGTTGCGATCGAACGCCTAAGCTGAGTCCGAATCGGAAGAACTCTGCCCGCGCCTGTCGCGTAAACTGAACCCGCCTTCCAGTTCTCTGCCCGCCGGCCCTCGTGCCGGCTTTTTTCATGCCCGGATTGAGCAGACCCCGCTCTCCTGGCCCCCTCCTTCCTTGCACCCCTCTTGGCGGTGCAGGGATCGTCGCGCCCCCAGCGCGACCACAACAGAGCGCGCCCGCGCGCTCGCACCCAGTGGAGGTCCTTGTGATTGACCTGAACCTGCTGCTCGGGTGGCTGAAGAAGGACAAGCCCGCCGCCGCGGCGCTCATCCGTGCCGGAGTCTTCGTGATCCTGGTCGTGACCGTGCTCTGCGCGGTCCTGATCTACATCACGCTCCTCGGCCCGAGCGATGCGCCCGCAGACCGGCTGACCTCCATCCTTCACGGCCCGGCGAAGTAGTCGCCGGCCCAGCCGCTAGCCCGAAAAAGCACAGACCTGCTGGGTGCAGGAGAGCTCTGTCCGCCATCGTCCCGTATGAGGTACCTCTTGCGGGCGTACTGCCCACAGACAGTTGCCGCGCGGCTTGGATCGACTATCCGAACAGCGGGTCGACTGTCCATACCAGAGGAATGATGTTCGCGGCTCCTCCGGCCACGACAGCAGAACCGAGAATGAGCACGTCCCGCCATGCGATCGCAGGGCCCGACGTCGCCGCTCTCTTCACGGAGTCGAGGAGGGCGTCAGCGCCGCGCAGCTCCTGAATCAGCTCGATGGGAAAAAACTCAGACACTGCAGCGGGGTCAACCGGATCGTTGGCCTCCAGATCGATCCGGCGCGCCTCCTTCTGCGCGCCTACGGCGAGTCGTATCAGCCCCCAGACGCTCGCCCCTACGGCGTACACGTTGAGTGCGATGAGCCAGCCGGTCATGACGGACGGCTCGCATTCGACAGGTCGCTGACTTGCTGAGGGAGCGGGTCGAGTAGGTGCGGTCCGTTGTTGCGGACGCTGTTCACGTCGCGGGACACCTCGTAGTGCTCGAGGTCGTGCGCGACCGCGAACGACTCCCGGTCAAGGAGCTGCATCGGCGCGTCGACGTCGAGGTGCCCGCCGAGCCAGTCGTCGTAACCGTCCGGCGTGATGCACGCCGGCATCCGGTCGTGAACCTCACCCGGCGCCACATGCGAGTCGCGGGTGATGATCGCCGTCGACAGCCGCCACTTCTCCGGATCGTCCTCCGCATTCGACGGGTCCGGCCAGGCCGAGACAATGCCCGCCATCGCGAGGGCCGCGTCGGGCTCGTAGATGAAGTGCGGCTGCTTCCCCGTCTCGGTGACCGTCCACTCGTAGTAGCCGGCCGCCGGGATCAGCACCCGCGACGTCGCGAACGCCTTCCGGAACATGGGCGAGCTCGCGACCGTCTCGATCCGCGCGTTGATCGGCTGCGGCCGCTGCTTCTTGAAGTCCTTCGCCCACACCGGCACGAACCCCCAATGCACGGTCGGTGCCGACCGCTCTCCGTCGCGCTCACGCACGACGGTCACCGGCGACGTCGGCGCCACGTTGTAGTTCGGGCGCAGACCCCCGAAGTTGGCCGAGACGAGATCCGGCAGCAGGGCCGCCGTGGAGTCCTTGACGACGAACCGACCGCACATGCGCTCAGCCTACGAAGAGGAGGGCGACGCCGTGGGGGTGACGCCGCGGCGGTCCTCCGAGAAGGTGACGCCGGCGCGCTGCTCCACTTCGCGAATCACGGCCGACGTCTCGACGTCGCCTCGAGCCCACAGCGTGAGAACGGACATGGCCTCGCCCACCATGTTCTCTATCCCGCGTCGAGGCTGCTGCACCATCGCGAAGATCGCCATGAGCACATCAAGGATCGGTTGTTCGTCTGGAGTCAGTCGCACGGTGAGCTCGTTGAGAGCGTTCGAGAACCTCGCCTGCGCGGCACCGGGAGCGCCGGGATCCGCGGCGGCTGCTGCCCGTGACCCGCTTGCCTGTCGGTATTCGACAAGCGCGGAAAGGGCAGCCATGAGCCACTGTCGGCGCTCCGCTGCGGTCCGCTCGCGCGTCGATCGACGCCTGTCCAGCTCGTCGCGGATCCACGGCACCACCACTGAGGCCACAAGGGAGGTCACGGCGCCGATGATGACGCCGGTCAGACCGATCGTTGCGCTGTTCACACCTCGACCGTAGCGACGTCTTCGAGAGCGTCGTGCAGTTCCTAGCTGTCGCCGCGTCGCGCCTCACGGCGCATGAGGACCACGAATCCGACGATGACGAAGAGGACGACGAACGCCACGGAGATGATCGGCCAGTAGGTCACGAAGAACCAGATGATGGCTAAGGGCACCAGGATGATCACGCTGGGATCAGGCATCCGGCGCTCCGTTGCGCTCCGTCGGCCGAAGGGTCGGGTCGAGTGGATGCTGCCCGTTCTTGCGGGAACTGCTTGTATCGCGGGACACCTCGTAGGGGAGCGCGACGCGTGTGCTCTCCATTCGAAGGCCGGTGCCGGTGCCTGGCGATGCCTGCCGTTCGCGGCGCTGCGGCGTCACTGTCCCGTACTGGAGGGCGAGACGCGGGCAGCTGCGAGGTTTCGGACGCCAGGATCACCGACGCCCAAGATCAGAATGCTCTCGATACTGCCGATCGTTTCGGGATCCGTGATCTGCAGTTCCTGGTCGGCATCCGCTGTCAGTGACCCGACCTCGCTTCCGACGTCCGAAGGGAACCTCAGCTCGCCGTCGTTGTCCTCGAGCGGAGCGCTCGTGAAAAGGACCCGCGGTTCCACTGCTCCGGTCAGGCTCAGTCCGCTGAGGGACAGCCACACCGTCCCGTCCTCTCGCTCCTCGATCAGCAGATCGCCGGTCGCATCGTCGGACACGCTCTCGAATGACGTGCGGATTGGCAGCTGCTCCAGAAGCGACTGGGCGGCGGGAGAGTCCGTCGCGTCAGAACCGTCCGTGGGAGTGCTCGTAGGAAGGCTGGGAGCGGCGGACGTCGCCGAGGGGCTGGCGACGGCGGTTCCATCGAGGGGTGCCGTGCACCCAGCCAGGGCCAGAACGAGCCCGGTCGCAGCGGCCACGGCCGAGAGTCGACCGATCGCGTTCGTGTCTGTCATGGTTTGTGCTGCTCCGTCCGTCGAACTGTCGCTCAGCCTACGCAGGGCGCGATTCTCAGCACCCTGCCGAGGGGTCGCTTCGGGACCAGTGGTGTAAACGCCTCCCCGATCGGATCGTCGTTCGAGCAACGACCGGGCGTCAGTCGCGCTCCGCCTCTGCCCCTCCTGGCATCGTGAGCCAGAGGATGAGGGTGAAGAGGAGGCCGAGGATGCCGCTGACGAGCAGCGCAGCGACGGCGAAGGCGGAAGCGCCGAACGAGCCCTGAGCATCGTTGCTCATATCCACGGGCATGAACCAGTAGATGACGGCTCCGCCGACGAACAGCAGGCTGACGACGAGGGCGCCGATGCAGGTGTCTCGCCGCACCTTTTCTTCGGACCCGTCGCCTGAGAGATTGACGAGCCAGAGGATCCCGATCACGGCGGGAGCGCCGGCGAGGAACGCTAGAAACACGGGTTCTCCTAGTTGGTAACGGGTCGCGACGGTATTTGCACTCGGGGCAGGCGCTGCATGAGGTGGTCGACGGTACGACGGGTGTCTATGCGCGCAGATCCCGTTCGAAGGCGAGGCGGAGCCGGCGCTCGTATTCGTCCTGCTCCATCGGCACCACCGCGGCGAGCAACTCCTCCAGTCGCTCCTGGTCCGCGCCTGCCACGGAGACCACGGCGTTGTCGATGAGTCGGGCGAGCATCGGGGAGCCGTCCACCTCGAGCACCCAGACGCCGTCGTCCCGACGGTCGCAGGTGTTCCCCGCTGTCCCCGCCAGCTCGGGATTCGTGTACAGGCTGCAGACCTGGCTCTCGAGCGAGAACTCCGGGTTGAAGCGGCTCGTGAGGATCGTGATGTCGCCCGGGTCGGAAAGGTAGTCGGTGTCCTGTCGCGCGAGAAGATCCTCCGACGCCCGGATGGAGGACTCGTACTGCCCGATGACGACGGCCGTCGTCGTGAGCCGATCGGACTCGAACGGCACGACGGACGAATCGAGCCGCGCTTCGTACTCCGCCTCCTGTGAAGCGCGCGCGGCAGCGGACCGCCCGAGCACCGTCTGCACCACGGGCGATGCCACTGTCGCGAGGAGGGCTACGGTCGCCACGGCTCCAACGATTCGGGCGCGACCCGGATGGACGACGAGCGACCCGAATGCCGCCACGGCGCCGAGCAGCAGCGGAAGGGTGGCGAGGAGGGGAGCCGGGAGCGGCGGGGCATCGGTCACGAGCGGTGTGACCACGGCGGCGAGTGTCGCAAGAGTCAGCAGCGCACCGAGCACGAGATTTGCGCCGGCATGCAGGCGACCCGTGACGGACCGAGACACGATCAGCAGGAGCGCAGTGGCGATGAGCGGCAGGAGGACGAACGCGGCCAGACCGGCGTATCCGGCGTACAGCAACGGCACGGCGAGGAGCGATCCGGCGAAGGCGACGGCGCCGACTGCGATACCCGCCAAGCCTGCGTGCGCGATCGCCGAGGCAGGATCGGGCGCAGTTGCCATCGGGCCCCCTCCCTGCCGTTGCCCCGAGTGTAGAGAGTGACCGGTTTTCCTGCCCAGCGCGCAGGACCCGCCTTGCTCGGCTGCGCGAGCACGCAGCGTATGCCAGTGAAGCGCATAGTCACGGGAGCGGGGTGCGCCATCGCTAAACCCTGCTCTTCCGCATCGCCACCTCGGGTCGACTCCTCAGGCCGTCCCGTTAGAGGATCGGTCATCGGACACGAGAGTTGATGGATTCGATAGGACGCCCCGCCGACGACCATCGGGCCGATGGCGGAGCGCCGTCGGCCGCTTCTTGGTCACGGCGTGATCACGCGCAGCGGGCGCCGGACTGCCGCTGGTTGTGGTGCGCTACCCGTTGATGCCGACCTGCCATTCGGCGTCGAGCTGGCCGAACTCTCCGTCGTAGCAGCGCTTCTCGTCTCCTGAGTCGATGTTGTCGGTGAGGTTCGAGTAGCTGATGATCGGTCCGGACTCGTCCACGCGGAAGAGTTTCAACCCGGCGTCTTCCATGCAGGCTCGATAACGGGCGAATCCGTCGCGGTACTCGCTCTCAGTCACGACACCGTCTGCGAGTGCCTCCGTGAGGGCGGCGGAGGGCTCGGGATCCTCGGCCGGCTTGATCCACGAGGCCCAGAAGGTGTACCGAGTCCGTCCGTCCGCGACCACCGTGATCGTGTGTTCTCCGTCGCCGAAGACCGGCAGGAACGCGCCGCCGTTCGTGGTGCTGCGGGTGTCGCCGTCGCAGTTGATTCCCGGCTTGGCTTCTCCGTCGACTTCCAGATCGAAGCGGCCGCGGTCGACGCAGACGAAGGCGGTCGCGATCTTTGCGGAGGGGTCCGGTGCCGGGCCGAGCTGCACTTCGGTCCGACCCTGCCCGTTGATGACAACGGGCGTTCCGTAGAACGTGGCGTCTCCTTCGGTGAGCGCCTGGGTGACCTCTGCGATGTTCACGGTCGAATCCGGTGCATCACTCTCGAGTGCTGCTGCCGACACGGCGCCGGAAAGGATCCCGGCTGCCACGAACGCGGTGACGGAGACGGCGAGAGTGCGCCGGCTGCGAGGAGCGCGCACCGGCGTGGCGGTGGGTGTTGCGACGAGCATCCGTCGCAGCTCGTGGTCGCGGTCCGACAGACCCGGTTCAGACTTCATGGGTGATTCCTTTCGCAGAGAGAGCGGTGGTGGTGTCGAGTTGCTCGCGCAATCGACTCTTCGCGCGGGAGAGGCGCGACTTGACGGTTCCGACCCGGACGCCCAGCACGTGGGCTGCCTCCTGGTCAGTGAGGTCTTCGAGCACGCAGAGCGTCACTACCTGGCGGTCGAGGAGGGAGAGGCCGCGCAGCGCGGAGGTAGCTTCGCCCTCGTCGGACATATCAGCGGGGTCCTCGTGTGGCTCGGGCGCGGGTAGTCGGCTCAGGGCCGCCTGGTACCGCTTGGACGCCCGGGCGAGGTTGTTCAGCGCGTAGGTGCAGGTACGCAGCAGCCAGGGCAGCATCGAGCCGTCCACGAAGCGAATCGCCTCTCGCCGGCGCCACGCCTCGAAGAAGGAGACCGCCACAGCGTCATCCGCGTCGGTCCCACCTGGCGCCAAGGCGTGCGCGTGGCGGTAGAGACGTCCACGGTGACGGTCGAAGAGGATCCCGTAGGCATCACCGTCGCCCCCCACGGCTCGGGCCCAGACCTCTTCATCGCTTTGCTCACTCACACTAGGAAGTGTCCGCGACCGCGTAAAACGTTCCCTCGCCGCCGAAAGTTCCTCCGACACCTTCGCCTAGGGCTACGGATGCAGACGCAGCAACCGTCCCGTTGAGGGATCGTTGAGCGGTCACCCGAACGCGGATCCGTAGACCGATGCACGCCGCATTGCTACGGCGAGACGATAGAACCCCTGAGAGTCACCGTCTGTCACCATTCGTCGCCCAGCTTGCGGAGACCGTTGTCTTCCGGCAGGGTCTGGCGCGAGTAGTCGTGCAGAACGTCGGGCGACGCAGTTTCGCGTCCGTCACGTTCAGCTTGGCGGATGGCCGCGATGACGACGCATGTCACAGCCACGATCAACGCCGCAGCAGTCGTCAACGTTATCCATATCGGCTGAACGGTTGACCCATCCGAGCACAGCGGGTTCCAGAGGAACCCCTCTCCCGTCAGGCTGCCTCCGCCGCGGGTCCTGCACGTCTCGCTCGGGTCCCACATGTAGATGGAGGCTACGGCTCCCACGGCGGCTGCAAGCCCACCGAAAACCAAGGCGAGAACGATGGGCGTCGCTGCACTCGGTCGCGGGGGCTCTCCAACGTTCATCGGGACATCATGCACCGCGCTCCACCAGATTGATCAAGAGCCGGAACGTCAGGCCCGGTATCGAGTGGCCCGCGTGGAGGTCATCGCGCCGCGACGGTGAGGTTCAATTCTTCGCCGACGCGCAGAATTTCGTCGGAAGGGAAGCGGAACGGGTTGAGGTAGAACAGGTCATCGGCCGTCATGTCGAATCGTGCCGCGACGTCCTCTGCGAGGTCGTTGCGAGCGACCGTGTACGACGTCGGCACTCCGTCCGTGGATGACACCTCGCCACGCGCTGCTGCACGTGGGCCGGCGTCCTGGGCGACGAGATCACTGCGTTGAGGCTTCACGCTCCATTGGACGTCAGCGACAGCAATGATCCTCATCGAGCAGTCGGAATCGTTCTGCGGTTTGGTGGTGATGACGAGCTGATCGATCGCTGTCGGGTCGCCGTGGAACTCTGCGAGGTTCCGCCAGGCCTTGTAGGGCTTCCCTGGCTCCGCATCCGCGAGACCCATTGGGAAAGCAATGTCGAAACAGGTGGCGCCCTCATCGATCGGGTCCAGCGCTGCCATGACCGCAACGGAACCTGAGGAAGATGCGGTCGCGGCGGGAATCTCTAGCTCGTCTGATGCCAGAGCCAGCCGGCCATCAGCCGCACTCAAACGGATGCTGCCGGCCGTCCCATCGCTCCCCGTGAACGTTGCCACGCCAAGGTCACCGGTCAGTGCGGCGTCGGAGCTGCTGTCTGTGGACACCGGAGGCGGAGCCGGCGGTTCAGGCTGCGGCGTGCATCCCGTGACGACGATCAGGCATGCTGCGATCACGACCGCGCTTCGCGCCTTCGAGAATGTCCCCACCAGCTCAGGGTAAGCGACGTCCCCGCTCTTCCCTTGGCCGTGCGGTTGGGGCGACCGGATGGAGTGCTCGCGGTTCCCTCCGCTGAGGCCAGCTAGGGGCTACAGCAGCTTGCTAGTGTCCGGGCCTATGGATGAGCCCCGAAAGCGCGGACGCCCTTTCGTCATCGCGGGAACGACGATCGCGGCTGCAGCCGCCCTCTGTGCTCTCGTGCACTACGCCGGTCTGGCCGTATTCAGGACCGAGGGGGACGTGCCGGCGGCTTCGGCCGTCGACCTTCCAGACGGGAGCGAGCTCGTCAGTGAGACTGTCGAGTGCGCCTCCGGTGGGTGCTGGCGGCTGCTCTCGGTGCGCCCGCCCGACGCGATGACTCCCGAGCAGCTGTCGAGCGAGCTCGGAACGACGCCGCAAGCGCGCATCGCAGGAACACTCTGGGACCCGCGCACCATCACGGTGAGTTCCGCTATCGACGGACCCCTCCTAGAGGTCCGGGCCGATTACTGGTCACAGGAGTACGCGCCCTAGGCGCGCGAGTGACGCGTTCTCGAGTCGACAGCATTGGCGCCCCCCGACTGTTTCGCTGGGGGATCGCTTACCAGATGTCCTGCTCCTCACGCTGCGTCAGGGGCGACGGTGGCGGAGATCCGCCGCGTCCGTTCGATGATCAGGATGTCGGTGACTCGGATGCCGAGTGCGGTGAAGAAGCCAGCCACCGCATTCCAGTAGAGAGTCCAGAGGATGAGGCCGCCAACTTCGTTCTGGTCGTCCCGGGGTGGAGCCCAGTCGGCGTTCGCGGCGTGGACCTGCCAGATCACAGCGAGGGCGATGCACAGCAGGCACGCTCCGAGGCCGAAGGCGAAAAGGATCTTGCTCCCGGAGTTCGTGCAGCCGAATCTCCACAGCACGTTCCTGAGGACGATGAGCGACACGGGGATCGCTCCGAGCGAGAACGTCCATTGCTCCCACGTCACGAGAATGCCCCCGGCTCGCAGCGAGCCGGATCGTCGGCAGGTGCCGTCGTCACTCTTCGGAGAGCGGGGGAGTGGTCGCGATCATTTCAGGAGAAGGTGTCTCGTAACCGCCGATGATGAGCGTGCTGGTGTCGGTCCAGCTCGGCTCGGAGTAGGCAACCGGCTCGGGGTTTCCCGCGGCAGGCTTCTCGCTGGTGATCCCGGTAGCCACCGCACCCACAGCAAGGAAGCCGGCGACGATCCCTGCGACCGTCACGGTAAACACGGTGTTGCGAAGCGTCTGCATCGTGCTGCCCCTCGAGTAGGTCGAATGGTGGGGAGCATACCAGCGCAGGTGCTCGCGACGCCGTGCCACTGGTCCCGTATGGGGATCGTCTACCGGGCGGGTTGGTTGAAGGATTCTCTGGGATTGGATACTTGTTCTGGTCGACCCCTTCGGTGATCTGCCCTTGTTTCGGACGCTTGACACAAACCCTCGCCCCTTTGTATCGTCTACTCAACACAAAGGGGACGGTCATGGGTAACTGGGGCTTCGCGGAGATCACGTTGGTCGTGATCGGTGTGCTCGTCGTGGCGAGCGTCGTCGCGGGAGGAGTGTCGCTGCTGACTCAACGTCGACAGCCGCCTGCCGTAGTGCGCGCTCATCGCGTCGGCGTCGTGCGGATGGTCACCTCGGTCGCCGCCGCGCTCGTCGCTTTCGCGGTCGCGGTGCTGATTCACATAGCGAATCCGCGCTTGGAGTCGGTCCCGTTCCTGCTCGGGCTGCTGCTCGCAGCGGCTGTAGGGCTCGGCGTGTTCAGTGTGATGCCCGTGCCCTCCATCGATGGAGCGATGAGGCGACGCACGGCGAGCGTGATGCCGAGACGACTTTCGGATTACTCCACGGTTCGACAACGCGCGACCTTCGCCACGATCGCCTCGATGACTGCGCTCATCGCACTCCTGAGTGGTCTGCTGTCGAAGCCGGCGGACGATGGTCGCTGGATCTGTCCGGTGATGTTCTCGGACCCCTGCCTCGCTGGAGGGCCGTTCCTGTTCCCGGGATGGCTCTTCGCAGCGCCGGCTCTTCCCCTGATCGGTCTGCTCGTCGTTGCCGTTCGGCACGCTCTGCGCCGCGTCGTCACCTCTCCCGCTACCGCTTGGCCCGAGCTCAGCGAAACAGATACCGCGTTGCGGCGCGGCGCGGTGCGGCTCGTTCTTCGTGTTGCCAACGCCTCACTCCTACTCACGAGCACGGTCTTCCTGGGCTCGGCGGCGCTTCCGCTGATGAACGCACCTGTTCTCGAGACGGGCATGACGCCCGATTCGGCACAGCTCGCGGGGATCGTTGGACTGGTGCTCTTGGGTGTGGCCGGCGTCGTGTTCCTCGTCGGCATGGTGATGGCGGTACTGGCCGCCACGTCTCTGGCGCGCCTTCCTCGGGGTGCCGCTGACGTGTCGACGGTGATGGCGTGATGAGCATCGAGGTCGACGCTGACGATCCTCGACCGCCCTACGAGCAGATCCGCGCAGCGTTGGCGGCAGAAATCACGTCTGGCCGGTTGCAGGCAGGCCAGCGCCTCCCGACCGTTCGACAGATTGCGGGTGACCTCAGAGTGGCGGTCGGTACGGCAGCGCGCGCCTATCGGGAACTGGAAGAAGCGGGCCACGTCGAAACACGACGCTCCCAGGGCACCACAGTCAGACCCGGGCGAATCATCGCCATCGACGTCACCGCAGCTGCAGAAGCATTCGTTCGGGACGTGCGGCGAGATGACGTCGAGCTAGCGGACGTGCTCGCCGCCATAGAGAAGGCGTGGTCGACGAAGCGGTAACCACCAGGGGGCGGTCGTTCACCGTTCCGTATGGGGATGGGTCAGCGGTCGCGGGCAAGCCGTTCAGCTCGAGAGAGGGCGTCCGGCGTCAGTCGTCGTCGGACCCGGCCCGAACATGGAGCCAAAACGCCGCTTCCCACGCCGCAGGATCACGGTCGTAACGCTCCGCCTCAGTGACGTACTTGTCATGTGCGCGCTGCGCGGACTCGTGGTTCCACTCCCTGATCGCGACGTCGTTGAGAAGCTGCCCACCGAAGTGCACGATCTCGTCTCGGTAGTCACCCATCGCCTCGTTCATCCACTCTCCGTGGTCGGCGGCCTGCGTGTGAGTGGCGAGATACGCGTTCCATCGCGCGTCCAGCTGAGCCCGAAACGGGTCCGGGTCGCGGTCGGGGGATGAAGACTGCTCCATGACCGGAACCCTACGACTCGGTCTTCGGCCGCATCGTTCTCGTCCCCGTGGCGAGCGAGAGGCGGAGGAGGACCGCCCAATTCCACAGGGGTGCTTCAGCAGGTGGACGAGGGCGGTCCTAAGATTCGGGGGTGGGCATCACCATTCCTCGCATGGCCGCGACGATCGAGCGGCGTCTTCTCGTCAACTTCCGGGTGGACCCCGTCGTGATTGAGTCTCTGCTGCCCGAGGGGCTCCGTCCGCAGATCGTCGACGGGAGCGCGGTGGCGGGCGTCTGCCTGATCCGGCTGGGAAGTTTCCGGCCGATGTGGGTCGCACCGAGGATCGGCCACCGGAGTGAGAGTGCGGCCCATCGAGTGGCAGTCGAGTGGGACGGGCCCGACGGGATCCGGACCGGAGTGTTCATCCCGCGCCGGCACAGCGCTTCGCGTCTCGCCCAAGTCGCGGGTGGGCGGGTGTTCCCGGGCGTCCATGAACGCGCTCGGGTGAGATCCGTCGAATCGGACGACGACCTGAGTGTGACCGTCGACGCCGCCGATCTTCGTGTCGCTGTCGACGCCCACGTTGTCCCGCCCGAGACGTTCACGAGTTCACTGTTCGCCGACCTGTCCGCGGCGTCCGATTTCTTCCGGAAGGACGCTGTCGGCTGGTCGCCGACGCGAGCGGGGCGGCTCGAGCCGCTTCGGCTGGACACCCACGCCTGGCGCGTGGAAGCGGCTCGTACGACGCGTGTCCAATCGAGCTTCTTCGACGCGCTCCCCACCGGCTCCGCTTCGTTCGACCACGTACTGGTCATGCGGGATGTCCCGGTGGTGTGGAGCAGTCTTGGAGAGGCTGCGCCTGCCGCTCGGCCTTGACCGGCGGGTGCGGAGCATGCGGTCACCCATCCTCCGCGGAACGGTCGGCGGACGGGTGCGGAGGGGTCACCGTTCGGCGCCGCGCTGTACTTGGTGCGCCTCATCACCGGCGGCCGCGCTTGGGGTGTTGCCGCGGGCGCGCTGACGGCCGCAGTCGCCTTCGCATCGAAGCTCCGGCGAGCAAGGCGGACGAGCGCGATCTGGCGTCCCGTAAGGGGATGGTTGGCCGGGCGCCTAGACGTCTGCGGGCAGCGGTATCGTCCCGCGAAGCCTGTGGCGGTGAAGCTCGCGCCGTCGATCATTACTCCGACGTTCGGGCCGGAGGACATCAGCGCGGGATGTTCCTACTGCGCTCGGAACTGGCGCTGGTCGCTGCAGTAGCAGTGATGGCCGCGAGCGGCTGTCCTGCGGAACGCTGCCGCCCGCGCCCGCGCGCGGCGCATCCCGCGCGCCGGGCTGGTGCGGGGAACGGCCCTCCCGCAGACGCCAACTTGCAGCTCGCTGCCACGAACACTGTCCCACTGATGATCTTCGAAGGGCATGCGTGTCCCGCTGCCAAGCCCGGGTGTCGGCAACACCCAGGGTTGTATTGCCGAGCTATGCGGAGTAGACCTAGACGTGCACGACGACCGCTCACAAGGGGTGAGCGCGGGGACTTGGATGAAGGTCGTAATAGTCGTGCACACCTCACGAAATCGGTCCGCTGGCAAAATCGCCACGGTGTTCGTTGCGCTCGTCCTGGGTACGGTTGTCGCACCTGCCGCTCAGGCTGACGTACCAGGACTGAACACTCATTCCTGCGACGGACAGACGTACGACCACTCGCTCGGCAGCTACAGCAACGACCAGGGGGACTTGCCGCTACGTTGCGGAAATTCCCGGTTCGGACTGAATCACATCATCGCTCGCGGCCACTTTGACGCGGACACCAACTTCGATATTCAGCAGACACTCAGCTACGGCCTCTACGCACCCGGGAGCTCAGGCTTTAAGACGCTCTACGACGCGAACTGCACACCCGTCTACTTCGTTCTCTTCGGATATAACGCCTACAACGGCTCCGATCCCCTCGCTAACCCCATCGGCATCGTCAACGCCTACAAAATCGACAGCACCATAAACACCCGATCTACCAGCAGCACCACCGCCGCACCCATCATCCAAC